>CAXSEB010000198.1:0-4864 GCA_964235805.1 uncultured Chitinophagaceae bacterium
TTACACCAAGCACGATTGTTTTTGCCGTATCAAGTTTTGAGAAATACTGATCCATTGTAAAGCTTAAAAAAGTAAAAATTTTGCCAGGCCTTAATAAAGGATTTACAAAGTGAATGGCTGCGGAATCTTTATTATGAATGGAAAATCGTGTGTTTGTTTTTAACCCCAATGAATCTAAAAAGTGCTTGCTGAATTTATCTGCTGAAACAATTACATAATTTCCCTGCATTACATAATGCATCATTTCCTGGTAGTCAATTTTTGATGGCTCAAATGAAGGTGAGAGTATCATGTAAGCCGTATTTTTCTCAATGCTGTTATTTACCTGGTTGTAAACAGGCAGGTAATATGAGCGCATCGGCACACCGGGGAAAAGGCTTTTAAGCTGGTTGTATAAAATGTAGCCACCATAAGGGTTCTTGTCGGTTTTACTTATTGTAACCGTCCAGTCAACAGGCTTTGGCTTGTTTAATTCTGCAGTTATATACAGGATAACCAACGCTGAAAAAATAATGATAAAATTCCTGTTTCCCGTCACTATACCTGCTTATTAAATTGTTGAAATTTACTGCTGATCTCAAAAAAATGTTCCCTGCTGATTTGTTGACCGCCATACCAGATGTGTTCAAACTTTTGAGTTAAAGTGATAAACATTTCACTGAAGGGCTTTCCGGCTGTTTCAAAAACATAATCAGTATTTGTTTTGTTTATCTGCCAGTCAATTTGGCTTTTATCTGAAAGATTTTTTAGCGCTTTTAAATATTCAAGCCGCGTAGCAAGCCTGTAATTTAGGTTACTTATCGCTTTTGCAATTTCTTCATCAAATGAAATATTATGGATGTCATCTTCCGATAAACCATATTTCAGAAGCCCTTTACTGTTTCTACCAAACAAGCCTTCCTGGTCCATACCGGTGATCTTTATAACAGAGAGAACAATAAGTATAACTGCTAAAAGAATAAGTATTGACCAAACGGTAATTCGTCCCTTTTTTGTACTCAATAGCTGGCCGGCCTTCCACCAAACCCAGTTCCAAAACTTATCCCACAAGCTTAGAGCAGGTTCATGATACCTGTTGTACTGAAAATCTTTATCATTTTTTAATTCCTTTAATGCAGTACTATTGAAAGAACGTGGTGTTATAAAGGTGGTATCTTTTTTTAAGCGTGGCTGGCACAACAAGCATGTACAATTAATAATCAGCAATAAAAAAAATGCCAATCGCTTCATTAATATTGTTCTTGTATATTGTCAAAATGCTGATCGTTACCGCCGATAGAATCTAGTTTCCTCATCATGCCCGTTCCATCATATTTCTCACAAAGTGTAAAATAATGCAGGCATACTGAAACATAATAAACGATGTAAAATATAAAACTGAACACGTTAAGAATTGATGCCACGATACCAACTGTTGCATTAATATCTTTAGTAGTAAAGTAAGATAAAATGCCGGTAATGCCACCAACAACTGCAGAGATAATACCTCCGCTAAATGCAGAAATGAGATACGTTAAAACATAAATACCGAACGATGTCCAGTAATTATCTCTGACTAAAGTAAAGCACCGATTATAAGCTCCGCCAAAAGTCTGATCTTCCATTATTAATATAACAGAATAAGGTACAAATACCACCGCAAAATAAACACCGGGAACGAGGCATAACATAAAACCCAGACCCGTAAGTAAAGCTATTGGTATGGTATAAAAGAAGACTTTTAAAAAATATTTTTTAAAAACATCCCACACTTCGTTCACCGAAGGAGTTTGATTGTTCTTGTTTTCATACACTTTAATATAACTTATAACTGCCACCTGCATGGCTACAAAATTTAGCCAGGTAAAAATGAGCATGAAAAAGTAACTGCCATTAATCAGGTCAGTTGGCAACATTGGTTTGTTGGTGTTTTTCCTGTTAAGTATGTCCTGGAATATTGAGCCAAACTGGCTTTGATAGATGCCGGTTACAATTGCCGAGGTTAGCATAAATATCCCTGCAAGTGTAACGAACGAAATAAGAAGAGGCTTAAAATTTTGCCGTATAAAAAGGATAGTGTCATTTAAGTTTTCACTAAAGTCCCTGATTCTTCTAAGCTCAACTTTTTGTTCAGCCATTTATTAAATATTTTTGATTCGTTATTGTTGACGCCGGGTTGTAATGCTGCATTAATTCTTTTATGCAAACGAATGGGATATATTACAAAGTACCAAATAATAAACAAAACACTGGCTGATAAAATAGAAATGCTGAGCGGTAAAGGCATGTTTGTATGGCGTGTAACAAATCCTTCAAAAAAGGCCGCTATAATAAATACCGGCATTAAGCCTGTCACTATCTTTAAGCCATCTTTACCGCCACGCAATACTGATGCACTGCGGCTAAACGTTCCGGGAAATAATATGCTGTTTCCAAGAATTAAACCTGCAGCGCCGGCAATAACAATGGCCCATATTTCCAATGTTCCATGGATAAATATTACTGTTATACTTTTAAGGCCCAATCCTTTTGAATAAAAGTAATATTCAAAAGAGCCAAGCATTAAACCGTTTTTAAATAACATTATAATTGTTCCGGCAGATAAAAATATTCCCATAACATATGTTGTAAATGCAACACTTATGTTATTAAAAGCTATGGAAAAAAACATGTTGAATTCACCGCTTTGCTTGTACACAGCAAACGGGTCGCCCTTTTCAATATTTTCATTTGTCATGTTTACATAATTATTTCCCATGATAAGCCGTATAAAATTCTCATCATACTTAGCAGAAAGTACGCCCATGGCACAAAAAATCAAAAAAAAGATCAATGCCCATCCGAATTGCTTGTGATATTGTTTAAAAAGATATGGAAGCTCAAATTGCCAGAAGTTAAATATCCTGGAAGATTTTTCTTTTTTATTCTTATAGATATTCTGATGAAATAATGTTGCAATACCATTAAGATACTTGCTTGTATTGCTTTTGGGATAAAAGGTTTTGCTGTAAGCAAGATCGTCTGTAAGTTCAATAAAGCGATCTGCAAGTAAATCTGCATGCTGCCCTTGTGTTATTTCTGCTTCGTACTGTTTCCATTTATCAGTATTTTGCTTTAAAAATTGAGCTTCTCTCATAAATAAGAACCAATATGGTTCATGTAAAAATAACGGAGATTTCTTTTGGGTATTTTAATTTGATAAGATATAATTTGAGATAATATTAAGATGAATACAATCAGTGTTATTACTTCTCAAAATATTGAACTGGAGTATGAACTTGCAAGCCTTGGCGATAGGATAGTCGGGAGAATTATAGATCTTCTCGTGATTGCGGGGTACGTTATAATATTTGTTGCATTAATCGGTTTCGGCAGGTTTGGAACATTTATGGACAACAATACATGGTTCATGCTGATCTTCTTTGTTTTTCCAATGGTGTTCTATCACCTTCTATCTGAGATGATGTTTAACGGGCAAAGCCTTGGTAAAAAAATAATGGGCGTAAAAGTTATTAGTGTTAGCGGCGGGCAGGCAAGCTTTAGCCAGTACCTTATACGCTGGCTTTTTAGGGTGGTTGACTTTAGTTTTTCGGCAAGTCTTGTGGCTTTAATTTCAGTGGCAGTATCAGAAAAAAAGCAGCGCCTTGGCGATATTGTTGCAGCTACTACTGTAGTAAGAATGAAGCCACGCACCCAAATTTCAGACACAATCATTCATGGTTCACTTACAGATGATCACCAGGTTATATATCCTGAAGTAATTAATTTACGTGATCCGGATGTGCAACTGATAAAAGATATTATAAGAAATGTAACCCAAAGCGGAAATGTTGGCCTTGCCTTTCAGGCCCAACAAAAGATTGAAAAAGTACTGAACATTCGCAGCCGGCATCATGATTCCAAAAGTTTCTTAAATGCAATACTTATGGATTATAGTTACCTGACATCAAGATTATAATTTTTGCAAAATTAATTAATCACATGTGGTGCAAGCAGGTTAAAAGGATAGTAAGGCAGGTTTCTTATTAACCAAAAAATTAATACAACCGCAAATAAGATCCTGACAAATGAAGCAGAGTAAAAAAGTGGCTGCTCAAACTTTACTTTTTTAAAAAGATTTATAAAATTGATTATTGCAGAATAACCTAATAAAGGCAAACACATCATAAACAGTAAATTATAATTAAGAGCCTGCCATAACTCTCCATGTAATAATGATGAGAATGCCCGCAGGGAGCCGCATCCCGGGCAATAGAAACCAGTTAAAAGATGAAAGATGCATTTTGGAAAAATTTCAGAATACCGTGCATCAGCGACAAAATATAATACCGCCAACAATGGCATCGCTGCAATCGTTATATATTGTTTCAGCGAAAAACTTATTCTTGTCACTTAATAACCTCCGTTTCTTCTGGACATTATATAACCCATTCCTCCAAAAAAGAAAACGAAAATTATCCATGCAATAGTAACCGCTATGCCTGCAAAAAAGCAATCTTTGTCCACTTGCCAGCGTCTTTTGATGCCTGTAACGCACCTGCATAGTCGCCTGCCTGGTATTTGCTATTTACCTGAACAGCGAATACAATGCCTGCAATGCCAAATGGCAGGCAGCAAAATATGGTAGCAAGAATTGACTCAACTAACCAATTTTTAGGTTTTGTTTCAGATACCTGGTGAGGTTGAAAAGAACTCTCCATTAGCAGTTATTTTTAGGTTTATATAAAACACAACATACAAAAACTTTAGATTTTTTGTAAATAATTGTAATGGTGCTAAGGTTTAAAAAGATTGTACAAAGTTGGTTTAGCATTGTAAATTTGCCCACCTGATTGGAGAGTTGTCCGAGTGGTTGAAGGAGCACGCCTGGAAAGTGTGTATACGG
>CAXSEB010000199.1:0-4852 GCA_964235805.1 uncultured Chitinophagaceae bacterium
GGGACGTGATCCTTTGATATTGTTAGATGGCGTTCCCAGGAGTTTACTATCCATTAATCCTGAACAAATAGCTTCAGTAACGGTTTTAAAAGATGCACTGGCTACAGCAATGCTCGGGGTTCGCGGAATGAACGGGGCAATTTTAGTAACAACAAAAAACCAGGCGGTAAAAGGCTCTGAAATTTCCTTTACCGCCCAAAGTGGTGTTCAAACTCCCTTAAAAACCCAAACTCCGTTATCAGCCTTTGATTATGCTACTTTATATAACGAGGCGCTTGCGAATGATGGTAAACCTCCGGTTTATAGCCCGGCAGATTTAGCAGCGTACAGAGACGGGACTGATTCTTTTGGTCACCCTAATATTAATTGGTATAGTACGGTTTTAAAGAAAAATTCTCCTTACAGCAGGTACACATTAAATTTAAATGGATCGGGCCCGGCCACAAAGTATTTTGTATCTCTTGATTATCTTAATCAGCCGGGGATGCTGCAGGAAAATTCTGTTAACAGTTATGTTACAAATAATAATTATCAGCGTTATTTATTCCGTTCTAATTTAGAAATTAAGTTAGATAAAAGCTTAACCGCTTTTCTAAATATTTTCGGCAGCATACAAACTACTAATAGCCCGGGCACAGATGTAGGAACAATATTCACTACTATATTCAACACGCCAAACAATGCCTACCCGGTATTTAATAAAAATGGCAGCTACGGAGGCAGCAAGGATTATACAACAAATCCCTACGCTCAATCCGCAGGAACAGGTTACATGTTAGATAAAAACAGAACAAGTTTTGTTGATCTTGGATTGAGGAGAAGTATGGATTTTCTATTGAAAGGCCTCTGGGTTAGAGCAATGTTATCTTACAATTCTGCACTTGATCAGCAGATTGACCGGTCTAAAGATTTTGAAGTTTATCAGCAAATTAAGGACACTGTTTATCAACGCTATAATGCTAAGACTGACCAGGTAAATACAGCATCTATTGTATCAAGAGGCCAGCAGTTTTACACTGAGATTTCCGCCGGTTACGATCATAGCTGGAGCAGAAACTCTGTTAATATATTGCTGCTTGCAAACCGGGATGGATATCAAAACGGAAGTAATTTGAGTTCGGTATTTAAAGGTATTTCCAATCGAATTTCATATAGCTACGATAACAGGTACCAGGTAGAATTTGCAGGCGCTTATAACGGAAACAATTATTTTGCTCCGGGTATGGGATATGGATTTTTTCCTGCCGGCGGCGTAAGCTGGAATTTGCAAAATGAATCTTTCTTCAAACAAAGTATTCCGTTTTTTAATGAATTCAAATTACGTGGGTCTTACGGTAAAGTTGGCGGAACAGGCGGCGGTAATTCTCTTCCCGGGTATTATACATATCTTAATAACAGGTATCAATCAGGAACCTCTTACTACTTTGGTAATACCCCGGCAAGTGTTGGAGGTGTTGAAGAAAAACCTCTGGCATCTTACCAAACCTTTGAGAAAGCAAATAAATTAAATGTTGGTGTAGATATGGCTTTTGCCAGGCAGCGTGCCTGGTTATCGGTTGATTATTATAACAATCGTCAATACGATTTATTACAGCAGCCAGGCAACAGCACTTCGGTATTGGGTGTTGCATATCCTTCTAAAAACATTGGCATCAATCGCTATTATGGTTATGAAGTTACCGCAGGTTGGTCTGACAAAATACGTGCGGTAAGATACTATGTGTCTGGAAATATTTCAACCCGTAACAGTACAGTTATCTTTAATGACGAACCAACACAGGCATCTTACTTAATGACAACGGGCGGCAGGGTTGGACGCACGATGGGGTTAATTGCGACAGGCTTTTATAACGGGTCTTTTCCTGCACCCGCAGGAACGGTAACCACAGAAGGCTATCTTCCGTTTTTAAAGCCGGGTGATGTGATGTATAAAGATTTGAATAATGACGGTGTAATTAACCAGTTAGACATTACTGCTATTGGCACTGATAAGCCTTTGGTGTTTTATGGTGTAACGCTTGGCTTTCAGGTTAAGGGGTTTGATTTAAGCTTTCTTATTCAGGGTTTAACAAATAATGAAATAGTTTGGAGCGGAAACAATGCATGGGCTTTTCAAAATAGTGGTAAAAACCAGGTGTATGAGCAAAGTTTAAACAGATGGACACCTGCAACTGCATCAACTGCAACGTTACCACGGCTAACTATCGGCACAAACAGAAATAATGACCGCATATCTACTTTGTCAATTTATGCAGCTAACTACCTGAGGTTAAAAAATGCAGAAGTTGGTTACAACTTTAATAATAAGTTCCTGTCAAGGATGAAAATTAATACCATCAGGTTATTTGTAAATGGCTATAATTTATTAACTTCCTCTAAATTTAAAATGGCAGATCCTGAAGATTATAACGGAGGTTACCCAATACAGAAAGTAATTAATGGAGGTTTAACAGTTAAATTTTAAGAAGTACGACATGTTTAAAATAAATAGTTTTTACATCATTATTATTTCAGTGCTTGTGATATCTCAATTTAGCTGTAAAAAATATGAGACTGAACCTTTAGAGGGACTTACGACGGCATTGGTTTATGATACGCTCGACAGGCAGGCAACCAATAGTGGAAAAGTGTTAAACGACTTATATTCTTACCTGCCAAATGGCTTTAACCGTATTGATAACAATGTACTGGATGCTGCAACAGATGATGCAATAACTTCTACCCCGGGCACAAAAATTGAGAACCTGTCCCTGGGTTTTCAGAGTGCCTCCCAAACTGTTGATGATGTATTCGGAAAGTATTATGAAGCTGTTCGTAAAACAAATAACTTTTTAGCCAATATAGATAAAGTTCCCTCTGATTCACTAACTAAAGTTTACTGGAAGGCTGAAGCTCGTTTTATAAGGGCAATGAGCTACTTCGAGCTTACTAAAAGATATGGTGGTGTTCCTCTTATCGGAGATAAAATTTTTACAGAAACGGATGCTATTAATATGCCCCGCAATACTTATGATGAATGTGTGCAGTATATTGTAAGTGAGTGTGATGATATAACCGGAAGACTTCGTAAAGAGCCTCTTGCCGATATTGATTTAGGACGCATCACCCGCGGTGCAGCTATTGCGCTAAAGTCACGTACGTTATTATATGCAGCAAGTCCATTGCATAATCCTAATAATGATCTTACAAAATGGACAAATGCCGCTGCTGCCGCTAAACAGCTAATGGATCTTAATGTTTATACAATTGGAACGCTCACGGGAGTATCAGCTTTTAGAAATGCATTTGTAGTAAGAAATTCAGCCGAAATAATTCTTGCCTTTCAGCGTGCCAAGACTTCTGATGTAGAAAAGAATAATGCACCTGTAGGTTACGGACAGCCAAACGGAAGCAGTGGGTATACCAGCCCAACACAGGACTTGGTGGACGCTTTTGGAATGATTACAGGATCAGCAATAAATGATAATACATCTGCCATAAAGTTTGATCCTGCAAATCCTTACGCTAACAGAGATCCACGCCTTGATGCCACCGTTTTTTATAATGGAAGTTTATGGCTAAACCGTGCTGTACAAACTTATGAGGGCGGACTTGATAAGCCGAATTCCGGTAACTCGGTACAAACACGCACCGGATATTATATGAAAAAATTTATGGCTGACTTTTCAACCGTAACTGCATACAGTACGCAAAGCCACAATTTCCCCATTTTCCGCTATGCTGAAATTCTTTTAAACTATGCAGAAGCCGTTAATGAGTCAAGCCCTGCAAATACTGCATTAGCGTATACACAACTGGTAGCAATTCGTAAGCGTGCCGGCATTACTGCAGGTACTACTAATCTTTATGGATTAAAAGCCGCAATGACACAGGCACAAATGCGTGATGCTATCCGTTTGGAACGCAGACTGGAGATGGCTTTTGAAGAACAGCGTTTTTGGGACGTAAGGAGATGGAAAATAGCAGATCAGCAATTTAACCGTACACTGCACGGAGTTAAAATAACAGGTGCCGGAACGGTGGCTTCTCCATTTGTTTATCAATATGTAGATGTGTCGCCAATAATCTTTTATAACAGGATGTACTTATATCCGATTCCTTTTGATGAGGTTTTAAAAAATTCTGCAATTAAACAAAACGATGGATACTAAATAATTATTTATATGAAACACTTCCACAAGTTTTTATTACTGCTTCTTATAGGGATTAGCAATGTAGCAATTGCTCAGAACCGGACTATTACCGGGGTAGTTACAAACGCTGCCGGACCACTTGCCGGCGCTTCTATCAGTGAAAAGGGAAGCACAACTAACGGCACAACAACTGATGAACAGGGACGATTTAAATTAAGTTTAAAAAGAGGCAATAGCGTATTGATTGTAGGCAGCGTAGGATTTCTTACCAAAGAGGTAACTGTATCCGGTAACTCAACACTTAATATAACGCTTGAAAATGATTCCAGGAAGCTGGATGAAGTGGTAGTTATTGGATATGGAAGAACTACCCGGCATGCCATTGCAAGTTCAGTAAGTTCTGTATCTGCAGAAGAGATAAAGCAAACTCCGGGAGCCAGCGTGCAAAATGCTCTCAGCGGTAAAATTCCCGGCTTCTTTTCTCAGCAGCGCTCCGGACAGCCGGGCGGCGATGGTGCAAGTTTTCTCATACGTGGTGCAAGCACTTTTGTAGGTAATCAAACTCCTTTAATTCTTGTAGATGATATTGAATTTGATTATGCACAATTCTCTACTATTGATCCTAATGAAATAGAATCTCTTTCAATCTTAAAAGATGCAGCTTCAACAGCGATTTATGGAATCCGTGGAGCAAACGGGGTTGTGCTTGTTACTACCAG
>CAXSEB010000200.1:0-4829 GCA_964235805.1 uncultured Chitinophagaceae bacterium
TTCGTTGTATCGTCCAGTATAAAGCTATTAATGCAATCATTATTGAGATAGGATACACTAATGCTTTCCTGTAATAGGCTTTTTGCCCGAAAGGAATAACCAGCAACAGAAACATTGATAATATAATGGTAACCTGCCCTAACTCAACACCCAGGTTAAAAGACAGAATTGAGGTAAGGAATTTATTTCTTGGTAAGCCTATTTCATTTAACGAACTGGCAAAGCCCATTCCGTGAATCAAGCCGAACATAAATACCAAAACAATTCGCCAGGGTTTTAATTCAGATAATAACAAATTCTCAATAGCAACAAATAATATAGAAAGAGCAATAATTGGTTCAACTATAGCGCTTGGTGCAACAATAATATTTTTCATGCTCATTGCGAGCGTTATGGAATGTGCAACGGTAAAAGCGGTAGCCTGCCATAAAATAACTTTTAATTTATTGCTTAATAAACAAAGGCCCGCTACAAACAAAATATGGTCAAATCCTTCAGGAAGAATATGAGTATAGCCTAGTTTTAAATAATACCAAACCACATCTCCGGTTGGCGCTTTTTCCAGCACATAATTAATGGTATGTGCAGTGGAAAATACTGGTAATGCAAGAAAAAATAGTAAGAAAAATAACCTGTTATCTTTTGTCTGTTTTACCATTGAAGTAAATACGTTTGTATGCACAGTTCAGTTTGTATAAAATTTAGTGTTACTGTTGAAATGACGATATCATTACTTATTTAAAGTCAAAAAGCGTAGCTGTAAAAATGCCTCTTTCTCTTTTTTTTGTTATAACCTTCCAGTTACCAATGTAACGAATAAGTGCCGGAACCAAAAGGTTGCCTGTTTTGGTCATCTCTACCTGCATTTGAACGTTAAAGTCATACACTCCTGCATCATAGCTTAAAGAATAAGTGCGGGCAACAATTTCAAAAGTTTTATCATTGAACCATGTGGTCATTTCATCTATAACTACACCGCTCTTTATGGCCTTTATTGTAAACACATAACAATCTGTTTTATTGTAATCAACAAGGTCAATATTCATATCATACTTGTCAGCCATGTCGTTATCAAATATGGCTGTCTTATTTCCAATAAATGGTAAGCCATTAATTTTTTTTCCAGGATTGAAAAATAATGTCTTTAATTGTTCTTTATGTTTTGCCAAACCGCTTAAACCATTAGTGGAGAACTCTCTTCCTTTAACAATATTATTTTCTGCGCAAATACTTCCTTTAGTAAATAAAAGTGATGCATATAGTTCACCGGTGTAATAATTGAAATTTTTGTTTTTGTCATAAATATCTCCTGAAGTGGTTTCTTCTAATACATTCATACTTCTGCAGCTATCATTTCTCAGCTGTTGAGTTTTGCTTCTTAATGAAGCTTTGATGTTTCCATTTTTATCCGTCATTCTTATATCATTTAAGGCAGTAAATCCAAGAATATGAAGATTACGAAAGGCTTTATAAAATGTAGTATCATTTTTTACTCTCTCTATAAATGATGGAACGTTTAATTTGTTATTGATGACAATTTCAGAAAGTGTGATCAGTTTACCATCAACCTTTACAACGCTGTCATTTTTGTTTTGAGCCAGTATAATGATCGGAAAAAAAAACAAGCATACAACTATGATCTTACAATGCATAGTAACAAATGTACTTTATAAATTTCCGGTGATGAAGCGCTTATTTGGGATAGACCATTTTATAGTCAACAGCTACATTTCCTTTGGAAATATCTGCCAGCTTACGTTTTAGCAATTTTCTTTTTAATGGCTTTAAGTAATCAATAAACAGTCTGCCATCTATATGATCGTATTCATGCAAAATCACCCTTGCAGTGATGCCATTAAATGTTTTTAGCTGAGATTGAAAATGTTCATCAACAAACTCAATGGTTACTATTTTTTTCCTATAAACATCTTCCCTTATTTTAGGAATGCTCAGGCAACCTTCATTGTATGCCCAGTCTTCGCCATTAAGTGAAGATATTCTGGCGTTTATAAAGACACCTTTATGTCCTTCATCGCCGGGGTAAGCTTTTAACTCATCTTCGTCAAGGTTCTGTAAAATCTGGATACTGTCTATCACAAACAAACGAACATCTTTGTTAACCTGCGGCGCTGCCAGGCCAACACCTTTGCTGTTATACATTGTCTCCCACATATCGGCAATAAGCTGATTGAGCTCCGGGTAATCAGACGAGATATTATGGCTTATCTTTCTTAAAACGGGAGAACCATATGCTACGATCGGTAAAATCATGTACCCTCCAACTCCCTAAAGGGAAAGTTTAGTTTTTTGTTTAAAATGCAAATTTAATTAACTCTTACATTAAAGGTTTAGATCTTGCATATATTGTTGCAACATAATGGTGGCAGCAATTTCATCAACAGTACGTTTATTTTGCCTTGCTTTTCTTTTCATTCCCATTTCGAGCATTGCCTCCTTCGCTCTTTTAGAAGTGTATCTTTCATCAACCATTTTTAATGGTATATGCGGAAAGCCTTTTTGCAGTATTTTAACTGCATCCTTAACAAGCGGCGTTGCATGTGTGTCGGAGTCGTCAAGGTTTTTTGGTTCGCCTATTATAATTAGCTCCACCTGCTCTTGTATAAAATATTGCTTCAAAAAAGTAATCATGTCTTTTGAATCAACCGTTGTTAACCCGGTAGCAATAATTTGCAAGGGGTCAGTAACGGCAATTCCTGTGCGCTTTAAACCATAATCAATTGCCATTATTCTTGCCATAGAAAATTTACTAAAGTGGTAAATTATTTTTTGTTAAGAACAGATCAGTAATAACAAAGATTGAAAAGATCACCGATGCAATTCCGTTAGTGGTGAAAAAGGCAAGATTTACTTTGGACAGATCGTCTGGTTTTACCAAAGTATGCTGGTAGATAAGTAAGAGTATGAAAAAGCAAACGCCCAACCAATATATCCATCCGAGGTGGCCGTAAACACCGGCAGCTATTACGCAGCAAGCGCTAAGCAAATGAAGTGCTTCAGATACTTTTAATGCGTTTGCTTTTCCTAAAACAGACGGAATAGAGTAGAGGTTATTCGCTTTATCAAACTCTTCATCCTGCAAGGCATATATGATATCGAAGCCGCTAACCCAAAATAATACTATCAAGGAAAATAAAACAGGAAGCAAGTTAAATTTGCCGGTTACAGCAAGATAAGCGCCAATGGGAGCAAGGCTTAAACCCAGGCCCAGCACAACATGGCTTAACGCTGTAAACCTTTTGGTATAGCTGTAAAATAATATAACAAACAATGCTATCGGTGATAATGCAAAGCAAATAAAGTTGATCTGGTAAGTGGATATAATAAAAGCTATGCAATTTACTATTACAAAAACCAATGCGTTTTTCTCTGATATAACTCCTGAGGGAATTTCACGTATTGCAGTTCGTGGATTAAAGGCATCGTATTTTTTATCAAGACAGCGGTTAAAAGCCATTGCAGCACTTCTTGCGAATATCATGCAAAGAACAACAAACAAAAATTTAATAGCAAGTTGATAGCTTGTTAAGTTAATTGAGTATGAATAACGGGTTGCCAGAAAAAAACCAATTAACGCAAACGGCATTGCGAAAATAGTGTGCGAAAACTTTACAAGCGAGAGATAGTTTCTTATCTTATATCTAATCATATTGTATTCCTGTTAATCCCATTAATCTTAAAATCACGGTTCAGACAATTACGGTTCTTACAATTTCCCATAAAACAATACCTACAGCTACAGAAATATTTAATGAGTGCTTCATTCCAAACTGGGGGATTTCAATGCAGCCATCACACATCTTTAAAGTTTCTTCCTCAACTCCTGATACTTCATTACCGAAAACCAAAGCAATCTTGTTTGCATTTGTCTTTCCAAATTTTTCTAAAGAAATGCTGTTATCAACCTGTTCTATAGCAAACACTTTGTAGTCCGTTCTTTTTAACACTTGTATTGCTTCTGTTGCAGTTGAAAAATATTGCCAGTGTACAGTTTCAGTTGCCCCCAGGGCGGTTTTATCAATTTCCTTCCTCGGAGGTTGCGCTGTATACCCGCAAATGTAAATGGCCTCGATTAAGAATGCGTCAGCGGTGCGAAAAGCGCTGCCTACGTTATGCATGCTCCTGATGTTTTCTAATAAAATTACTACCGGAATTTTTTCGGAGCGCTTAAATTCTTCAACACTTTTCCTGTTGAGATCATCCATGCTCAGTTTTTTAATCGTCTGTAACATCTGCTGCAAAAATACTTCACAATGCTTACAAACTTTTCGCAGAAAAAGTAAAACGTTATTTTTGTTGCCGCCGCAATTGAAGGTAAACAATCTTTAAAAAAGTGTTTTATATCATTAAAGAATGGGCGAAGAGATTTTTTATTTATGGCCAAAGCCGGGAACAGGGACACACCATTAATGATTCAACATAATGCTATCAAGGCTAAATATCCTGATGCGATTTTGTTGTTTAGGGTGGGAGATTTTTATGAAACGTTTGGGCCTGATGCCATTACTACTTCAAGGGTTTTGGGCATTACACTTACCAAAAGAAATAATGGTTCACCCGCTTCGTCAGAGCTTGCCGGGTTTCCTCATCATGCGCTTGATACTTATTTACATAAGCTTGTAAAAGCCGGTTACAGGGTGGCAATTTGCGATCAGCTTGAAGATCCAAAACTCGCCAAAGGCATTGTTAAACGCGGTGTTACTGAAATGATTACGCCAGGTATTGCAACTAATGATAAGCTACTTGAACATAATAAAAACAATTTTTTGTGTGGACTGCATTTTAATGCTGATAAATTTGGTATAGCTCTT
>CAXSEB010000201.1:0-4821 GCA_964235805.1 uncultured Chitinophagaceae bacterium
TGGCCCTTTGCAGGAGATTGGTAATATCATTATTTCTTACAGGGAAACAGAGGCGTCATTAAACAATTTTCATAACCTGATGACAAAAGCGCCTGAGCTAAAGCCGGAGTACCCAACTGCTTTTGGTGCAATTGAAGAACTCGAATTCTATAATGTTACTTTTAAACATCAAACATCCCAGCATCCTGCTTTATCAAACATCAGTTTTACCGTAAAAGCCGGTGAAACAGTCGCTTTTGTAGGTCCGTCAGGTTCAGGGAAAACTACCTTGGTAAAATTGCTGGTTGGGCTGTACAGGCCTGCCCAGGGAAATATTTTGTACAATAGTGTGGATGGAAAGGATATCGACTTTGATACTCTGCGAACGCAAATCGGTTTTGTAACACAGGACACTCAACTGTTTGCAGGAACTATAAAAGAAAACTTATTATTTGTAAATCCATCGGCAACTGATGAAGATATTTTGGATGCTCTTAATAAAGCATCTTGTGATAATTTACTCGCAAGAGCTGACCAGGGACTTGATACATTGATTGGGGAAGGTGGAATAAAAATCTCCGGAGGAGAAAAACAGAGGCTGTCTATCGCCAGGGCTTTACTTCGCCATCCCCATCTTTTAATATTTGACGAGGCCACATCGTCTTTGGACTCGTTAACTGAAGAAGAAATCACCAATACAATTATACAAGTTTCTTCTTTGCAGGAGCAAATAACTATTTTAATTGCTCACCGCCTTAGCACTATTATGCACGCAGATAGAATATTTGTTTTAGAAAAAGGCGAAGTAGTAGAAACCGGCACTCATGAAAGCCTTGTTACAAAAATGGGGCTATATTATGCAATGTGGCGACAACAAATCGGAGAAAGAAAAAAGGGAGCTGAACAACCTAAAACAGCGGTTTTAGTTGAAAGTTGAGAATTGAGAGTTGAGAATGAAATAGGTGTGAAAGTTGCGGCAATAGCTCACAACTGGCAACTCATAACTGATAGGACAACTTATAAATTGATTTGCAATGACAGCAGAAAAAAGGCCTAAACTAAGCTTCTTCTGGAGCATGTTGTCTATGAAATGCCCACGCTGCCGTAAAGGTGATATGTTTAAGAACAATAACCCTTATAAAAAATTTAAACTTTCTTACATCTTTGATATGTACGACAATTGCCCTGAATGTAACCAAACATATGACATGAATGAGCCAGGATTCTGGTACGGCACTGGTTATGTTAGCTATGCACTGGCGGTAGCGATCTCAGGTATCACATTTGTTGCCTGGTGGTTAATTATTGGAATATCATTTAATGATAACAGGATATTTTACTGGCTCATCATGAACACTGTTTTACTGGTGTTGTTACAGCCGTGGATGATGCGGTTAAGCCGGGTAATTTACCTTTACTTTTTTGTGCGATACGATGAAAATTACTTAAGTACTGAAACAACAAAGTTTGACTATTGACAAATTTGCATTTAACAGTTCTATGCAGCAGTATATAAATCCCAAGCCTAAAGTTTTAAAATACATCTTAAAAGATGACGGCCAGTTTCCTAACAGCAATTTGTATCTGCTGATTTATAAAGATGCATTAGAGTTGCCAGGTGAAAATGCTTCATCTGTATTTGAAGATATTTTTAAAACCAATGATTGGAACAATAGCTGGATGGATGGAATATTTAACTTTCATCACTATCACAGTAATACCCATGAAGTTTTAGGTGTTTACCAGGGCAATGCAAATGTGCAATTCGGTGGCCCTCATGGCATTTCACAAGATGTTTCTAAAGGCGATGTTATTATAATCCCCGCAGGAGTTGCACATAAATGCAATAGTGCTTCGGATGATTTTAAATGTATTGGAGCTTACCCTGAAGGAAAAGATTATGATGTAAAAAAAGGTGAGCCGATGGAAAGGCCAGCAGCTGATGAAAACATTAACAATGTAAAGCTTCCGGAAACAGATCCGGTATATGGCTTGGATGGCCCATTAATACTTAATTGGGAAATGCAATAACCCTCCTAAGTCCTCCCTGAAGGAGTATTTAATTCTTTGCTTGTATATGGGGCTGGGATGATGGTTTCAATATTCGATATATAGCGGCCAATATAAAGATAGCTCCCAGCATTACTACAATAGATGAGCCGGCAGGAAAATCGTAATGAAAAGAAAATGCAAGGCCAAAAAAGCCACCAAGTACACTTATAAGCAGCGAGATTATTAATACCAAAGCTTTGTTCTTTGTTATCATAATAGCGGAAACTGCAGGTATTATCAGGTAAGAAAAAACCGGTATCACACCATTAATCTTTACAGCAAAAACAATAGCAAGGCCAATAGAAATGTAAAACAGGAAGTTCCATATATTGAAAATGCCGACAAGATGATTTACGCCATTTTCAAATGATTCAGTCAATCCAAAAAACTTTTTGAAAAAAATTATTTGCAGCAATAAGATGGCTCCAAAAACAACTGCTGTTATTGAAATTTGTTGCCAGCTTACGGATAGAATATTACCAAACAAAACCTCCTGTATATCCGAATCGCCATGTGCGGTTTTTGAAATAAACAGCACTGTTAGTGCAGATGCAAAGGCATACAATATCCCTATTATCGCTTCCTGCTTTAAACGTTTATCCCGGATATTGATAAATGACATTAGCAGTGCTCCGCTTAGTGTAAAAATTAGCGGTATCGAGGTAAGACCTGTACCTATAAATGCCGCAAAAGCAACACCTAATGAAGATATCTGGCCAAGTGCAAGATCAACAAAAACAATCCCTCTTCCTACAACATGCACACCTAAATAAGATAACAAGACACCTGTGATAACTGCCGCAGCAAAGGCTTGCACCATAAACGGCAGGTGAAACATTTCAAACATAAATGCTGTGTTTTATAACCGTAATTACTTCCGTTACTGCTTTAATACTTCTATCAGATGATCAATATTATAATCAAATAAATCAAAGTAAGTTTTTACAGCAGGAAAAGCACCGGTGGAAGTGGCCAACGTCAGTTCTTTTACACCTGTTTGTTTTGCTACCACATCTGATGATGATGTAGTAAAATAGGGTGATGAAATAATCACTTTTATATGATTGGCCTGTACTTCTTTAATCACTTTAACCAATTGAGAAGGAGAAGGCGGAATACCGGGCTTCGGCTCCATAAAATCAACAATCTGCAATCCAAATCTTTTCTCAAAATAAACCCATTCGTTATGATAAGCAATTATCTTAGATCCTTTATAAGGCAACATTTTCGCCTCCCATTCTTTTAGTTTCGCATCTACCTGGTTAAAGAATTGATGAAGATTTGCTTCGTAAAATGATTGGTTTTGCGGATCAACACGTTCCAAACCACTGGCAATATTACGGGCAATCACTTTACCATTCAAAGGGTCTAACCAGTAATGCGGATTGCCATAAATATGTATATCACCTTCGCCCCTGTTAGCCGCTGAAGGAACCTGGTATAAGCCTACACCAACAGAAGCATCTACATAACCTTGTGCGCCTTTTTGTATTTTAGAATTTCTTGAGCTTGTAAGTAATTGCGGAGACCAGCCGGTTTCAAGATCGAGACCTACCGTAATAAAAAGATCGGCATTTGATAAACTAATAATATAACTCGGTTTAGGATCTACAAAGTGGGGATTTTGGTATCCTGTAGCGATGGATAAAACAGACACCTTATTGCCACCTATTGCTTGGGCAATACTTTTCATATCTGTAGTTGTAGTGACTACTTTTATAGTACCTGCATTTGTAAAAGATGCAATGGAACAAAGCAGCACCAGTGAACTTAATATTCTTTTCATAAAAAATTTTTATTAGTATTGATGAGCACCATGTGCGCCTATTACAAAAATCCATCTAATCCAGCCCTGGTAATATCTTGAGCCAATATTATCATCGGCAGTTTTAGCTTCAAATTCTATCTTGGAAAACTCTGTTGCCAGCCATCCTGCAGTTAAAGAATACGCCTGTTCTTTAAGTAATTTGTTATAAGGTTTTTCAGCATAATCATATCTGCCTGTTAAAAACCAACGCTTTGCTAATTGATCTTCAACAAAAGAATATAAACCAAATGAGTTTGTAACGTTTGCAGAAGAATCATTGGCATGACTGTAATAAAATTCACTTTGCCATGTGAGTGATTTATAAGTGTTCATGGTAAGCGGTTTCCATTTATAAGTAAGGTCCGCCGCAGCCATATTAGTAATTTTTTGATAAGCATTTGGGCCCGAAATGCCGGTTACTCCTAACTCCAGTGTTGCATTATCATTGAGTGTAAAAAAGTTTTTTAAGTGTGCAAGATAATTAAAGCGGTTTCCCTCACTTCGCGAAAAAGTAGGCGATTCAGATAAACCTGAAGTGGCCTGGAAAGTGAGTTCCTGATAAAATGCTTTATTAGGCACAAGCCAGCTTAATGACGCTCCTTCATCATTTAAACCTTCACCAAAGTAATTTACATAAGCATTAGGCAGATCAATAAAGGGCAGCGCATGCGGATGAACAGGATTTATCCTGCCATCTACTCCGTATTTGCCAGTTTCAGCGTCCCTTCCAAATGATATAAAAAAATCTGCACGAATGTAAGGGTCTACAACTGCCTGTAACGAAATTTCAGACTCATTAAGATAAGTATCAAAATTTCTTTTGCCCTTGCTTATATAATAGCCCTGAAAATCTCCAACAACACCAATATCAGGATTAAAATTAAGCGAAGAGCGGGTTTGCTGAGGGGCGGTTGTAGTATTACTTTGCATTTGTTCTTCTACTTGCCGTAAGAGCGTAGAATCAACAGCGGTGCTATCTGTAG
>CAXSEB010000202.1:0-324 GCA_964235805.1 uncultured Chitinophagaceae bacterium
TGAAAAACGCGGATTTATCTTTGCTTCGTACTCTGTGTTCTTATCAAACCTTAATGATGCAGTCAATTTCAAGTTATCCTGTAATAAGCTTTTACCAGTCTGTATAAAAGCACCAACTTTTCCATATCTTAAATTATTACCACCTGCTGTGTTACGGTCTTTAAGTTCTTTCGAAAAATCTACAAAATTATTACCATCAGGGATCAGGTCATACAATCTGTAGTCTGCACCAACCAATACATTTACAAAATGAATATAGCGTTGTAAATTGAACGTTGCTTCAGCCTGGTAAAATCTGCTGCCTGTTAAGAAAGCTGCACCACC
>CAXSEB010000202.1:334-4801 GCA_964235805.1 uncultured Chitinophagaceae bacterium
AGTATCCAGGGGATTTCAACTTGTTGGATAGATATCCCAGTCGTTTATATTCTTAATTTTTGCTACCTGTTGATCAAAAGCCTGTGTACCCGGTATAAAGCGCCCATTGTCGGCTGCGGTTCTCGCAGTTGCAGAAGCTGATATGATATCTTCTCTTCTTGTTAGTGCACTATTTAAGGCGGTGGTATAATCTGCTGCCCATTTTTTATTGTTTTTAAAAGACAGTTCCAGGTTATCTGATAAAGGTTTCATTGCATATGAGTTTCCTGAGTTCTCGATAGATACATAAGCACGTAATAAGAAATCAGGATTAGAAATTTCAAACTTGTGATTCTGTACATTTGCTCCATCTAAACGTATACGGTTACCTCTTTGAAATACACCATTCATTGTTCCGTAGCGGTAAGTATAAGAAGCTTCAGTAGCACCGTTTATCTTATAGTATAATCCGCCGTCAAGCTTTAAATTTTTAATGTCGTAATCGGTAAGATCTTTCTCGCGGTAACCAGTACGGCGAACATTATAAGTTTTAGCATTTACATCAGTAATCACTATATTACTTTCGTTGCCATAAGAATTTACGCCATCATAAGCAACATTATTACTTCCTGATAATTGAGGAAACGCAGGATTAGCAGCCGTTTGCGGATTAAAGTCGGCTGTGCTGTTAGCTATCCAATCACTTCCTTTTAAATAACTTGCATTAATTTTAAAAGCAAACCTGTTATTGAACGCCTTTGCGTAGCGAATAGCAGTTTCCGAAAGTAGACTTGCGGATTTTTCAGGATCGTTGATATGATTAAACCCAACCTGCTGGTAAACACTTAAGCCCTGGTATTGAAAAGGGCTTTTGGTGGTAAGATTACTCATACCATTGATAGCATTCATGCCATATAGCGCAGAAGAAGCGCCGGGCGTAATTTCTACGCTTTGTATGTCAAGCTCTGTTGGGCCAATTGCATTTCCCAAGGGCACACCTAAAGTTGCCGATTGAACGTCAACACCGTCCACTATTTGCATGAACCGGAAATTATTCGGTGCATTGAAGCCTCTTGTGTTAGGCACTTTAAAAGTCAAAGAAGATGTTGTTAATTGTACACCTTTTACATTTCCGAGCGCATCATAAAAAGATGCGGAAGGTGTTTCTTTCAAGGCACGAATATCCAGCTTCTCAATTGTTACCGGCGATTGCATCATCTTCTCGTTATGCCTGCTTGCTGTAACAACCACTTCATTGGCAATGTAAGTTTGCGTGGTTAACTGAACGGATAATTTTGTGTTTAGATTTCTAATCTCAAGTTCCTGTGGAGCAAATCCAACGGAAGTAATAACTATGGTAAAAGGAAATCTTTGATTTATCACCATTGAAAAATGACCCGAAGAATCTGTGCTCGTTCCCGATGACGTTCCCTTAATTGAGATACTTGAATTGGGTATGGACTGATGATTTTCGTTAATTACGTGACCACTTAAAATAACTGCACCATTTAGCTGGGCATGTGCTAATACCGGTAGAAACAATAAAATTGCTATAAACTTTTTCATGATTGATTTTGTGAAATTTTGGTAAATGTGTTGGTTAAATTTCGACTGCCATTTCAAGATGAGAAATGAAGTATAAAGTTTTATAGCAGCAACATCGGGTATAAAAGTATCCGGGAATATTCAGTTTTTCTATGGGGTAATGCGTTTGTAAACCTTGCAACATGTGTAAACGATTTAATAAATAGCAAACATAATTAATTCTCTACTAAATTGGTAGACTAGTTAACTCATTTGTAAAAAATTATAAATAATTGAATAAATTTTTTTGAAATGTAACGGGGATGATTACACTAATTGTTTACGCATGGCGAAATCTCCAAAAGATTCATTCACAGTTTTTTCATTTTTGAAAGACGAAAATAATCCATCAAGTTCAGTAAGAATTTCCGGTTCACCCAAGCTCTCTTTGTAAATTTTGTTGAGTCTAAATCCCTCCCGGTCCCCTCCAAGTTGCAAATTATATTTCCCTAAAGCAGTGCCAACAAAACCTATTTCAGCAATGTAAGATCTTGCACAACCATTCGGGCAGCCGGTCATTCTTATGATTATTTCTTCATTATCAAGTTGGTATTTATTGAGAAGAGATTCAATTTTTGTAAGCAAAGAAGGCATGTAGCGCTGGGCTTCCGCTAAAGCCAGAGGGCACGTTGGCAGTGCAACACAAGCCATTGCATTCTTTCGAATGGCCGATGCTCTATTAGTATGTTCAATAATTCTGAATCTTTCTAATATTTCATTAATAGTAAATTTATCAGCTTCATTAATATCACTGATAATAACATTTTGATTGGTAGTAAAACGAAAAGTGACCTTGCCTGTTTTTGCTACTTCAAGCATTGCGGATTTTAAAGCAACCTGTTCATCATCTGTTATTCGCCCGTTCTCAACAAACACAGTATAGTACCATAAGCCCTGTTCGCTTCGCTGCCAGCCATAATAATCGCCCCGTTTGGTAAAAGTAAACGGCCTGGCTTCTTCAAACTGAAAGCTCATGCGATCTTCAGCATTCTTTTTAAAATTTTCTATACCCAAAACGTCAACAGTATACTTAAGCCGTGCAAGTTTACGATCGCTCCTGTTACCATAATCTCTTTGCACAGTAAGAATCTCATAAATTGCTTTCAATGTTTTTTCTTCACTATCAGTAAAGCCAATAACAGTTGCCAGCCTTGCATACGTTTCAGCATTACCATGAGTTGTAGATAAGCCACCGCCGATTGCAATATTAAATCCAAGCAGTTTATTATTTTCAATAACAGCAATTAAACCGATGTCATTTCCAAAAACATCAACATCATTATTTGGAGGAATGGCAATAGCAATTTTAAATTTGCGTGGCATGTATCTATCCTGGTAAAGCGGATCTGTTTCTTCTTGTTTATCAACGATTTTTTCATCATCAAGCCAAATCTCGTAATAGGCTCTTGTTTTCGGCATAAGCATTTTACTTATCTTATCTGCGTAAGCAAAAACCTCATCATGAATGGGAGACTGTTTAGGATTAGCGCTGCATAAAACGTTGCGGTTAATGTCGCCACAGGTTGCTATAGAGTCTAACTTTGCCTGGTTAAAAGCTTGTATTGTTGGTTTTATTTTCGATTTATAAATACCATGTAACTGTATCGTTTGGCGAGTGGTAATTTTAATAACACCGGTGGAATTTTCTCCGGCAATCTCATGCATTGCCAGCCATTGTTGTGCGCTCAAAAGCCCGCCAGGCAAGCGAAGCCTTATCATAAACGAATAAAGACGATCCAATTTTTTTTCTGCTCTTTCATCACGCCTGTCACGATCATCTTGCTGATACATTCCATGAAATTTTATCAACGCCTGGTCATCTTCACGAATGGCGCCGGTGAGCTCATCTTTTAAACTTTCAGCAATAGTTCCGCGTAAACCATCGCTTTCGGTTTTTATTTTTTCGATTGATGATAAATTCTCCATTGTTTTATCCTTAGAAAGGAATGTTTTATTGTTATGTAGTTTAACCAATCCTATAATCCCAACAGTCCTAAAAATCAAAGTTCAGACTAATAAACATCTTTCAAATAGCGCCCTTCTTCTTTCATGTCATCAAGATATTTCGTTGCTTCATCTTCTGAACGTTCCCCAAACTGTTGTATGATGTGTAATAAAGTATTCTCAACGTCAATACTCATCGGTTCTTTTGCGCCGCATACATATACATAACTTCCCGCCTGCAGCCACTCAAAAAATTCAGCACCATGCTGTAACATTTTATGTTGCACATAAATTTTTTCCGGTTGATCTCTTGAAAAGGCAAGGTTCACTTTGGTTAGAACTCCTGTCTCAAACCAGTTTTGAATTTCTGTCTGGTAAAGAAAATCTGTATTGAAATGTTGCTCACTAAAGAACAGCCAGCTCTTGCCGGTTGCACCTGTTGAATCTCTTTCCGCAATGAACGATCGAAACGGCGCAATGCCTGTTCCAGGACCGATCATGATTATGTTTTTATCTTCTTCAGGTAAACGGAATTGGTTATTTGGATGCACATAAAAATCCAATTCGTTGTTGGTATTCAGATGAGATAAGAAATCTGATGCTAAGCCAAATTTTACGTCATCATTTATTTTGAAAGTATTTTTTGCAATGGTTATATGCACTTCGCCGGAATGCGCTTCGGGGGAAGATGCGACGGAATACAATCGCGGTGTAATGGGCTCTAATACTTTAACTACATCTAAAAATTGCTTATCATCTTTTACAGGATAAATTTTTAGAAGATCAAGAAGGTCAATTCTGTTCTCAGGAATATTTTGCCGTAAAATGTTAGCATAGTGCTTAACTACACGTTCAGGAAGAAAATTGATGCTTAGTTTTTTATGCAGTACATCGCTTACCAAAAGCAATTCATCTTTATAATCAATGTTAGTTGTTGGTTCGATACCTGTAATTTTAATG
>CAXSEB010000203.1:0-4787 GCA_964235805.1 uncultured Chitinophagaceae bacterium
AGCTGCGGAGGTACCTCCCAGTTCTACGGGAATAAGACTTACAATAGTATCATTATTGGAGTTATCATAAGATGCTACAAGAAAATTGCCTGGACTACTAACAGTAAGAGCAATGCTAATAACATTAATAGAGGAATTATGTGCCGCTCCGGATTGAATTTCACCATTATCATACGCTTTATCTTTAAGACAACTTGTTGCAGTTATCGCGAGAATCAGTATTAACAAAGGTGATTTTATAAAATGTAATTTCATATGTTAAGTTTACTTAGATTTAAATATAGAATCAATTATGGCTCCCAGAATATTTTTGTGCTAAACGGATCAATAGTTCCCTCTTTTAACACATTTGCCCCGTTAGTAGTGTACTCACTCTGCGGGTACAGCAGCCTTAAAGGAAGATTCTTAGCAGCGCCGGAAGCTATTGAAAGAAAACTCTTGTCAGATAAAAAATGTAATCTTCTTTCATCAGAATAAGATTCCAGCGGATCAATACCGGTGTTGGCAATATATTTCTGGTAAACAATAAAGTTAACCTTTGATGCAGGTGTAACGCCGGCGTTTGACCAGTTAGCCGGAGACGCTATGCTATCACTTAGGTAGATTGCGGCACTTTCAGCAGGTGAAAATGTTATTGAATCTTTAGTATCAAGCACATCCCTGATGGGTGGGTAGGTAGCCCCTGTCCAAACAAAAGATTCTGTAACGGCGGCTTCATAAGCTGCTTTTGCATCACCGGATATCCATCCCCGGGCAACAGCTTCAGCATATAAAAACATGCTTTCGTAGGATGGATAAATAAACTGGTCCTGAGAGTATCCGGTACCAACAGTACCACTTGCATCTAGTTCGCCGACCAAAGCAGGTCCAAAATAAGAGCTGTTAACTGCAGTAGCAAGGTTTACAGAAGCATCTCCAAAAGTGTTTCCTACATAAGATGACCCGGAAAATCCAACAGGGTAAAAAAATCTGCCAAGCCTGGGATCGCCTGATGTTTGAAGAATATCAAGAATGTATGCATTTGCATTAATAGCGTTTTGAATAACAGCACCAGTAGGATCCCATCCAAAGTTAGCGTAATAAGGATTCTGTTTGTTCACATCATTACTATATCCGGGATTAACACTTTGAGATTCTCCCGACATTAATACTCCCCCTGTGTTTGCTATTTTGCTAAGTTCTGCGGTAGGAGTAACAAAGCCATTAGCCTGAGATTGCCGGATAAGCAACCTTAACTTAAGCGTATTAGCAAATTTTATCCATTTATCCTGGTCTCCGTGGTTTATAATATCAGCGGCACCAAACTTCTTTGGTGCAGTAGCTTGCAGATAAGTGATCGCCTGATCTAAACGGGTTTGCAATGAAGCATAGATATCCTGTGCTTTATCATAAGCAGGAGAAGTAATAGTACCTACCTGGAAGGCCTGGGAATAAGGTATATCGCCATATAGATCAACTAATTCCTGGAAAAGCTTAGCCGATAATACAATAGATGCCCCGGCTAAAGCAGTGTCTCCGCCGGCAAGCCCTTTCACTTCTGCCTGGTGAAGATCAAACAGAACATCGTACTGATTTACAAACAAAGTATTTCCAAAGCTAAAGTCTATATTATAAGTTATGATATTTTGTTGCGGCACGAACCCTCCATTTGGTGCGTAGTAACCCATCCATTCATCCAGGAAAAGGAAGTCACCGCTGGCTGCCCTTACGCCTACTGCATTTTCAGCCTGGGGAAATATCAGTTCGGCAGTAACATTAACATCCGTAACACGATTAGGATCATCATTCACATTAAGATAACTCTTTTTACAGCCGCTGGTAACTATTATCACGGCCGATAAAAGAATAAGAAGAATTTTTTTATTTACACTTTTCATTAATCAAACTTTTTAGATGTAATTAAAATTGAACAGTTAAAGAACCCCCGAATAACCTTGAAGCAGGTGATTGAAAACCACTGGCAAGGCCGAAAGTATTTCCTGTAGATGAGTAATTAAATTCAGGATCACCCCATTTATTTGATTTAGGCAATAACATAATTAAATTTTTGCCAACAGCGGCTATTGTTACTCGCTTTATAAATTTGCCATTGCTAAACAACCTTGATGGCAGAGTATAAGAAATGTTCAATTCCCTTAAGCGCCATGCTGCTGCACTTGCAAAGTAATTAGTGGCAATGCCCACCCTTGTATTTGCGCCATTAAAAAAGGCATAATTACCATCCTGCACTTCTACATTAGTATTAGGTACATATTTGCCACCGGATAAATAAACCGAATTTGGGAAAACGAACCTTTTGCGCCCGTAATCGGCGCTTGCTTCAGAAATACCTGCAAAATCAAGATCAGGCCCCATACCGGAATAAAAATCATGCCCGCCTTTATAATCCCACGTCATACTTACTGAGAAATTACCAACTGAATACGATGGAGTAACGCCAATTATCCAAAGAGGTAATGACCTTCCTTTGATGGCTAGACCGGGAGATTGGGTAGGGTTTCCTGTTACGGGATTAACAATTACTTTACCTGTAGCAGAATCCCTTAAATAATCAGATAACTGAAAAGCAAATGCTGGGCGGCCTACGATAGCAATGTTGTTAACTGTTGGATAACCTGTAGCATTTTGAATAAATCCGCTGTTGCCTCCAATAACAACAGGTACATTACCCAAAGTGCTGGTAACTTTGTTATCATTATAAGTAGCATTAACTTTAATATCAAGATTACCTCTTCCAAGTTTTATAAGGGGCGTTATACCAAGGTCCATTTCTACACCATAATTCTTAAAATCTGCGGCATTTGCAAGGCCAAATCTATAACCAGTAGTTGAAGACTGAGATACAGCTAATATCTGGTTAGTATTATTTTGAGTGAAGTAGGTAGCTTCCACGTTTATACGGTTCCTAAGGAACCCGAGCTCAATACCAACTTCCTTAGTATTTACAAACTCAGGCTTTAAATTTACACTTGGAATAGTATTATCTGCTGTGAAGCCAACAACATTGCCATAAGGAAACCCGGCAGGATTACCGGTATTTGTATTTGGCTGTGAATAAGTAGCCTGTAAGTCATAAGGGTTAAGATTTACATTACCTGATTTAGATATAGCTCCCCTGACTTTAAAGTAAGACAAGAAATCACTATTAGCCATTGAAGGAATAGCGTCTGAAAGAACGATTGATACGTTAGCCGCAGGATAGAAGAAAGACCTGTTTTTTGCTAATAGCCTGCTATCCCAGTCATTTCTGCCGGTAAATTCTACATTGGCCCAGCGTTTATAGCTAAACCCAATAGTGCCATAGGCTGAAATAAGGCGGGAAGTTACGTTGAAATTATTTGTAGGTACAAGAGAAGTAATACCGGGTTGGGTACCGCCGATATAGGTGGGAACATTTGCATCACCGCTTTTAACTGCTACATTATAAAGGTAAGGAACCACTAAATTGTTTCCACCAACGGTAACATCTCTCGAACGATTTTCACGAACGGATCCTCCAACCAAATATTTAACAGTAAAATCATTTAATAGCTTATGATCGCCACTTAAAAAGTAATCCAAATTGATTCTTGAAGTATAACCTTGTTCAGTTAATACATTACCCAGCTTGTTTGAATACTGAACAGCACTTCTGTTTGCAGCAGCGAAATCTGTTACAAAAACAGGTGCGTTAGTATTTGTTTGCCCGATAAAAGACAAATTGGTACTAAGTCTTGCTGAAGCCTTAAGCCATGGAAAAAGTTGATAATTCACATCAATGTTTCCTAATATATCATCCTGCCGGCTCTTTGACCGGATATTTGCAATAAGCCAATAAGGACTAACAGCAAATTCATTATAATAATTAGAAAACTGTCCATACTTGCTGTTTTGATCTTTATAATCCAACAACGGAACATTGTTAGCTATTTGCTCTACTAATAAGAACAACCCGCCATCATACGCACCGGCAAATGTATTCTGAAACCCGGATTCATTTACCACACTTGAATTTTGCAACACATAATTTAATCCATAATTAACTGAAAAATTTCCATATTTTTTACCTCCATTAAACCTGAAACTTGTACGATGATTCTCATCATCAGGAACTAATCCTTTAATTTTCGCATCCTGGATACCAACATAAAAATCTTCACCCGCAATAGATGCGGAATTCTGTAAAGTTAAGCCTGTATTGAAAAATTTAATTTTATCCTGGTAATGTTTATTGTTGTAAACGCCCATTTGTTGAGAACCATCTTCTAAAACCGGACCTATTGGCTGGATAGAATTATCAAAAGCAGGACCGTATTGTTGATTCTCATAAGAAACATACCCATAATTACCATAAGCATCTACAGTTTCACCGGCGCCATTTCCGAAAGTTTTTTGGAACTTAGGAAAAAATGCAACTTTTGTAGCTTCAACAGTTGAGTTTAAGGTGATGGTAGGTTTTCTTCCTCCTCTTTTAGTGGTAAGAATAATTACACCATTCACCGCATCAGGGCCATAAATAGCTGCAGAAGCTGCGCTTTTTAGAACCGTTAAATCCTGAACATCATCAGGAGGAATAGAAGAAAGATATCCTAATGGAGTTGGTGCACCGTCAACCACTAACATTGGTTGGTTATTTCCGGTTAATGAACGTATGCCCCTGATATTGATTTTAGCGTTTTCGAATACTCCGCTATTAACGGTGGAAATGTTTAAGCCGGAAACTTTACCATTCAAGGCTTGCTGAACGTTTACAGATTTACCTTGGGTCAAAGTTTTGTTGCTAATAGTTGTTTGGGCATAGCCAAGTT
>CAXSEB010000204.1:0-2779 GCA_964235805.1 uncultured Chitinophagaceae bacterium
AATGAAGACGGAGTTGAGATGACCGATTATACGCCATTTTCATCTCCTTACACAGGATTGGTACAAGCGATAAAAGGAGACGGACATTATAATGTGATGCAACGTTTTGGTTTATACAGGTGGCATATACCAGACCCAATAAGATTTGAAAAAAGTTTGAAAGTAACTATCCAGGCATTAGGCTGGAGAAGCGGAGGACGGTACCTTCCCTTGCAGGATGATATTGCATCTACAGTATTTTGGTACCAAACTGGTCCTCACGGTGTTTTTCCAAAATTCCCTTCCAAAGACGCTTTGGAAAATTAGTAACAAACGATTTTTATAAATCTAACAACATCAAATAATCCAGTATGATGTTTGATTCAAGCCTTAAGTTATAACAATGATGATTAAGAACCTTTACGTTTTTACTTTAATATGGTTTGTAATTAGCAGCCATGCATTTTGCCAGGTAAACCTAAAAGCAAATTCCATAATTAACGAAGATGAAGTGAAGCCGCGAATGCGAATAATCATTGACAATGATTTTAGCGGAGATCCTGATGGCTTGTTTGAATTAGTACATCACTTGCTATCGCCTTCAGTTGAAATTAGGGGTATAATTGGCTCACATTTAAAACGGGGAGATGGCTTCGATCCATCGAATGTTTCAGCTGCTAATGCGACCAATAAAATACAAGAAGTTCTGAAAATACTAAGTCTTAAAAAAAGTTTTGCAGTCTACCAGGGTTCTAATGATCAATTGAAAGATAATAAAACGCCCCAAACGTCAGATGCCGCAAATGCTATTATCAAAGAAGCAATGAGAGATGATACAAAGCTTCCCTTATATATTCTTTGCGGAGCAGGTCTTACTGACCTTGCAAGTGCCTTACTTTTAAAACCTGAAATTGCAAAGCGACTGACGTTAGTCTGGATTGGAGGCCCTGAGTATACTGACATTTCTTTGCCACCGCCCGGGTATTCAAGCCTTGAATATAATTTAGGTATAGACATCAACGCAGCCCAGATTGTATTTAATAAGTCTGAAATTCCAATTTGGCAAATTCCGAGAAGCACCTACAGGCAGATTCTATTGCCATATTCTACCCTATTATTGAAAGTAAAAAACGCAGGTAAAATTGGGAACTACCTGGCAAATGCTCTTCAAAGTATTATGAAAAAAATTACAAAGTTTAATGGCAACATTGGTGAAACGTATATTCTGGGAGACAGTCCGCTGGTGCTATTAACTGCATTACAATCTTCATTTGAAGCTGATCCATCTTCCAGTGAATATAGTCTTCGGCCTTCTCCATTAATCAACGAGCAAGGTTCGTATCAAATCAATACTTATGGAAGAAATATAAGGGTTTATAAAACTGTAGATGTCCGTTTATTATTCGATGACTTTTTCTCCAAACTTGATTTATTTAATCAAACAAATAAATAAATGTGCTAACAACAGTTAATTATATTGGCGACGTTACTCCCGCGAAAGCCATACTGGTGGCATAAATACTGGCAAGTATAAAACACATGATGGCGAGCTTTAGTGACAATCTCTTTGAAGGTTCTTCTGTTTTCATGAGTGCACTGAAAGTCATTGCATAATATGTCATAAAGCCCGTCATGAAAATAGTGGTAAATATAAAGTAAGGATAATGTGCTGAGCCGGTGATGAAAAATTTAATTAATATAAACAGTTGAATTAGTACAACCAAAACATTTAGCTGAGCAGCCATATAAGTATTTATAAGCATGTGCTCCCAAAAGTTATATATAGTTCTTCTAAACACAAGCCATGTACATAAAGTGACAAACGGAATCATCAAAAAAATAAAAATACTATGGTATTTAGAAAAAAAATGTTCCGTGATTTCCAATTTGACACCTGTTTTTTGTTCTTGCAAATGCGTTATGAGCCTTATGTTCCAATGTACAATTAATGCACTGATGGCAGAAAGCATTAATACATAAGCAAACGGCCTGTAATGTTTAACCCGTCTGCCTTCCAGGTATTCTTTTAAAGTTTTACCCGGCTTTTAAGCAGTTGAGAAAATGTATAAAATAGTCCTTTATCAACGTGAAAAACCGAATGTGGAATGTCATGCAAAAAGTAAGAAGCATTTACGCGGTGTACTTGCGCTTCCTGGCCGCATTGCTGGCAAAAATAACCACTGAGTTCCGCGTCGCAATTTTTACAAACAGTGGTTGACATATTCAAATTTAAGAGCCCTAACGCAAAAAGAAAATTCTGATTTACCAAAAAGTTATATTCATTATTGTAACTTTTATTTGGAATGTTTTTCCGCTGACCTATTATGTATAACAACTAATTCAACTAGTAACCAGAATCTTTAGATATTATTTTTTGTTCTTTTAAGAGAAGCACACACGTAGTCACAAAACATCAATTGATAATTGGTACGTTTAATGCAATGCTTTGTTAACTAAAATAAAAAATCATGTTTGATCAAATTATAAATCTTGTAAAAGAACATTTAGGCGGTAATTCTCAATTATCATCCGTAATACCGTCTAACCAAACCGATGAGGTTCAAAATGAGATTGCTACTCATGTAACGAATGGGTTAGCGAGCCACGCTGCCAGCCAGGGCGGAGTAGGTGGATTATTATCCAGCCTTCAAAACGGAATGTCATCAGGGAGCCCGCTAACCAGCGCTATCTCAGGTGGATTGGTAAGCAGCCTTGCCAGTAAATTTGGATTATCAACAATGGCAACAGGTGCAATTTCTGCAATGCTTCCTGGTTTACTGCAAAAATTCGCACATAAAGC
>CAXSEB010000204.1:2789-4739 GCA_964235805.1 uncultured Chitinophagaceae bacterium
TGACCCAAATGATAATAGCATAACACCTGATAGCATCACAAACTCTTTATCTAATATGGGTGGCGGCGGAGGCTTAGGTAGCCTGTTTAAGTAATAATTTTATAGGATTGCCCGCAACAACAAATAAATGAACGTTCTATAAAACGTTCATTTTTGTTTATATGATACCTTGACTAAGTGGGTATTGAGAATTGATTTTTGTTACACAGCAAAGCTGGTACCGCAGCCACAAGTTTTGCTGGCATTTGGATTTGTAAAAGTAAAGCCCCTTGAATTTAATCCGCCTTCCCAATGAACCTGCATTCCTGTAAGATAAATTGCATGAGCAGGGTTAAGAAGAAATGAAATACCTTCTGCCTCAAAAATTTCATCCTTCTCATCTTTGTTATCAAAGCCAAGTACATAGGTCATTCCAGAACATCCACCACCCTTCACTCCTACCCGCAAAAGCTGGGAAGAATCAAATCCTGGCTCATTCATTAATCTCTTTATTTCACTAATTGCGCCTGGTGTAAAATTTACCGGTGCCGATGTTGTAATAGTTTCCATTATAAAACGTTTAAGCCATACAAAGGTAAACACAATTGTGTGTTATCAAATTAGCAAAATCATAAAAAGCTTTGTTGAACTAGTCTTTACTTACGGATTTATTATTTTTGTTTAAAATATTGCAATGAGTGTTTTTGAAACAATTGTTATTGTGTTGCTGGCAGTGATCTTTTTATCTGTTATCTGGCTTATCACAGAATTTACCGGTATGAAAAGTGATATCCGGGACAGAACCGGCATAAATAACGAGACCATAAAATTACAATTGCAGGCTTATGAAAGACTAACCTTACTAACTGAAAGAATATCTTTACCAAATCTCATCAGCAGAATTCCAAACGCAGGTTTATCTTCAAGACAAATGCAAGGTGCGTTAGTTGAAGCTATAAAATCAGAATATGATTACAATTTAAGTCAGCAGGTTTATGTGTCACCTGAAGCCTGGCGTGCCGTAAACAATCTTAAAGAGCAAAATACATACATTGTAAATCAACTTGCCACAACACTTCCACTGCAAGCTTCCGGCATGGATCTTAACAAGCAGATCATTGATTATTTAATGAACAACAACCGGGCATCGCTTCATAATGTTGTTTTAGAAGCTTTGAATTTTGAAGCGAAAAAAATAATGTAACCCGGTAATTTATATGGCAGAAGATAAAAAATTTACTGACAGTAATATTGAGATAAAGCCTGTTTATACAAGTAACGATCTTGCAGATACCAACCTTGATTTACCTGGTGAATTTCCTTTTACAAGAGGCATTCAGCCTGATATGTACAGAGGAAAATTATGGACGATGAGGCAATACGCCGGCTTTAGCACTGCTGAAGAAAGTAACAAACGTTATCATTATTTGTTGTCGCATGGGGTAAGTGGTTTAAGCGTAGCTTTTGATTTACCAACTCAAATTGGCTATGATAGTGATCATGCTTTATCAGAAGGAGAAGTTGGAAAAGCAGGCGTGGCAATAGATACTCTTGATGATATGGAAACTCTTTTTAAGAATATTCCGCTACAAAATATTTCAACTTCAATGACGATTAATGCAACAGGTTTTATCCTGCTGGCATTTTATGTAGCACTGGCAAAAAAACAAGGCGCTGATCTTACTAAATTAAACGGCACAATACAAAACGATATCTTAAAGGAATATGCTGCAAGAGGAACATATATTTATCCGCCTAAACCTTCTATGCGAATCATTACTGATGTGTTTGAATGGTGCAGTAAACAATTGCAAAAATGGAATACTATTTCCATTTCAGGTTATCACATTCGGGAGGCCGGCAGTACTGCAGTACAGGAAATTGCTTTTACATTAAGCAATGGTAAAGCATACGTGAAAGCCGCTTTAAACAAGGGTTTAGATATAAATATTTTTGGTAAGCGACTTTCTT
>CAXSEB010000205.1:0-4729 GCA_964235805.1 uncultured Chitinophagaceae bacterium
AGGTTGTTCTTTTGGGTTATCCATTAATTGATTTTTACCGATAAACTACAAAAATAATATTTCCAGATGAAAACTATAATTATTGCATTGATACTAAATTATCTATTCTAATAGGAAGCTTATAAAACACATTATAAAAAAACCGTCTCAAAATTTGAGACGGTTACTTATCTTAATACCTTCCTAAAACATTACTTATCCCAAAAAATTCTGGGTGAAAATAAGCTTGCAGCAGGAACATTAGCAGCATTTAAAGAATATTCGTTTTGAGGATATAAAAATCTACGTGGAATGCCATTTGTTCCTGATGTGGCAGTGAGTGCAGGGGCTCCGGTTCTGCGCCATAATGTCCAGGCTTCAGGATTGTGAGCTAACGAAATATATTCCTGTGTTGCAACTGCGGCTATAGCAGCGTCAACGCTTGTAGCAGGTAAAATACCATTAGATGCCACATATGCAGCAGCAGTTGTAGGAACTATTCCAAATTTGTCCATGCTTGCCTGGATACCTGCCTGGTAAAAAGCCTGTGCTACAGCAAAATTTCCTGTGGTTCTCAAAGTAGCTTCAGCTTTAATAAATTGTATTTCTTCATAGGTTATGAACTCCACTGTGCCATTAATAGCACCATAATAATCTCCTATACCTGCAGCATTGACATCGGTATAAACCTGATCGGTCGTATCATACGTAGCAGTAATATCAAATTCCCTTGGGTCGTTCTTGCTTGCAAGCAATTCGCTTAATACGCTTGGCGTGCCAGAATAATCTCCTGCGCCATAATCTATATCTCCCCGTTGGCTGTTAAATTCATATATAGGATTAGCTGAAGTTTCAGTGGATCCAAAAGTGAATTGTGCATTATCGCTATTATCTGTAAAAGATAAATTTGCTTCGGCTAATGCTTTCGCAGCCATTGCAGCATCTCCCTTACTCTGATGAATAAATAACCTGGCTTTAACTGCATGCCCGAACTTAATCCATTTCGAGGCATCACCGCCATAGATAATGTCATCGCCTCCAGGGGTTAAACCTCCTGCATCTGAATTACTTAATTGAGTTATACCAATATTAACCAGGTTTTCTATGGTATCGTAAAGAGCTTTATCATCATCATAAACCGGGTGCGTATTTGCAACACCCTGGAACGCCTGCGAGTAAGGTACTTTGCCCCACTCATCTACCAATAGCTGCAGGCTGTAAGCCATAAGAATACGTGAAATGCCACTATATTCATTATAACTACCGGCATCTGATTTTTGCATAAGATCCCGATCATTTCCTAGAACAGAAGTATACATGTTTCCCCATGGGCTATCAAAATCCGTAGAGGTTAAAATATATTGCGAATAAGCTGCCGCCTGCCTGGAATATCCTACACTTTGCTGAACAAACAGAGTAGCATATCTTGTCAGATCTCCACCTTGTGTATAAGCAAGACTTAATTCTACAACCGGCAAAATGTTCCCTGGCAAAACTGTTTCGGGCGCATTGGGGTTAACATTAGCTTTAACGAACGCATCTTTTTGACAGGAAATCTGGCATAGTACTATAGATAGAAAAACTAAAACCAGTAGAATTTTATTTGAGTATTTCATAATTAGATCATTAAATTTTTATAAACCAACATTTAACCTTAAGCCATACGTTTTAACTCCTGGATTATTAAAGTAGTCTAACCCCTGTCCATTTGCAGGACCAGCTAAACTAGTTTCAGGATCAACGCCTTTATACTTGGTTGATAAGATAATGTTGTTGGCAAACACTGTAAAACTTATGTTACTAAACTTTGTTCCCAGCACCGATTTCGGAAGAGCCGTAGTTAAGCTTACCTGGCGCAGTTTTACGAAGGAGCCATCTTCTACGGAAGGCTCTGCCGGCCCTATGAAACTGCTTCCTGTATTTTGCCAGTAATTCTGATCATAAACAGAAGCAACTGTATTTGTGCCCCCAGGCCCCGGAACTTCAGTGGTTCCATCTGCGGAATAGTGAACTATATTGCCCTCAGCATCCAAATGACCTAACAGGCCATTGAACAAGGCTGGAGTACCCCTGTTTTCACTTTCCTTAGATGTACCAAAATATGAGAGTGCTCCCCTGGTTCCATTCCATATATCACCCCCGTGCCTCACGTCTATCTGGAAACCTAACATAACACCTTTGAAAGTTAAGTTGCTATTAACTGAACCTTGCCATTTAGGATTTACATCTCCAATGATGGCATTTTTTGAACCTGTTATAGGTTGTCCATAACCTGGATCATTAGGATCATCATTTATCAAAAGTTCGCCGCTGTTTATAACTTGTCCTTTATTAATAGCAGAATCTGCACGAACGTACACACTGCCATAGATCTGGCCATAAGGCCTTCCTTCAAATGCGTCTATCTCGCCATTTTGAAAACCAGCAATAAGAATTTTCTCTACGCCCAGGTAAAGCTTGGTTACCTTATTCTTATTTGTTGACCAATTGAAGTTCAAATCCCAGGTAAAATCTCTTGATTTTAGCGGTGTTGTATTTAAAGACAATTCAACACCACGATTAGTTAATTCACCTGCGTTAAATAATGATGAAGCATAACCAGTAGCATATGAATACGGTACAGTAAATATTGCTTCAGTAGTTTTAGAATAATAATAAGTAGCAGTTAAATTTACCCTGCTTTTTAAAAAACCTAAATCAATTCCGGCTTCATAAGAACTTGTTTTTTCAGGTTTTAAATCGGGATTTCCTAAAACTGAAGTAGTTGACGTAATCTGGTATGCAGGAATCTGGTTACCATTTATGTTGACAGGAAAGATAATACCTGATGTGAAGCCATCAGTAATGCCTGCTGACCTGTAATAGGTTTGTAATCCTGAAACCGGCGCATCTTTACCAACTTGCGCATATGACGCACGTATCTTACCAAAAGATAATGTATTTCTATTACCGCTTTTAAAACCTGGTAACTCAGTAAATACCCAGCTTAGCCCGGCAGAAGGGTAAAAGAAATCTCTGTTCTTTTTAGGTAAAGTTGATGAAGTTTCTCTTCTTCCTGTTACATCCAGAAAAAGCATATTTCTATAATTCAACTGTGCATCGCCATAAAAAGCCATTGTGCGCTTTTCGCCATCCAGTTCGCCTGCGGTATAAGATGTAGCGTTAGACATATCAAAAAACTTGGGTACTACCAAACCATCTCCTACTGTAAAACGGCTATGTGATTTATTATAAAAATAGTTATGCCCAAGTAATAACGAACCGGTTAAGTCAGTATTGAAAGTCTTTTGCATATTTATAGTAAAATCTGAATTATACTGATTATTAAAATAATCATTAATTATGCCCTTCCCTGCTGAAAAAGCGTTAGAATTTATATCATAAAAGTTTTTAGCATCTTGGGAATATTGATCTCCTCCCAGACGATATACAAGTGACATCCAGTTAAAAAGCTGGTAAGATACCTGGCCGTTTCCAAATACACGGTTTACATTTTCATTAAAAGGTACTCTGTTTACTGTCCAGTAAGGATTATCATACCCGGCTCCGCCACGGTAGTTTCTTTGGCCGCCTGTTGAACCTATTACATAAGCCGCTTCGTTGTTTGCAGCATCTGCAAGGCCATAAGAGTTATCAAACGAAGGTGGAGTACGCAGCAATCCTAACATAATACCTGACACATTAGATCCCTGTTGAACTTTATTATTTGCCGAAACTATATAATCAATTCCACCGGATATAGTTAGCCTGGTAGTCAGTTTTGATTGCCCGCTAATACCAAAAGTAGTTTTGTTATATTTTGATTTAGGTATAACACCGTCTTGTGTCAGGTTGCCTAAAGAGAGGCGATAGCTGCTTTTATCGGAGCCGCCTGTTAGAGAAATATTGTTATTCAACGTCATGCCCGTTTTAAAAAACTCATACCTGTCATATGGTGTAACAGGTATTTTAGCTAAAGGATTTGATTTGCCAACTATATTTCCGTGCGGATCCCAAACATTTGCTTCTCCATCCAAAAACAAAGTGTCCAAAGCAGCACCCCACGTGGTTCTCCTGGCAGAGCTACCTGTCGGACCTGCATATGTACCACCAGAACCGCCTGAGTACCTGGTCTGCAACTCTGGTAACCTGTTGGTATTACTAAAGCTAACAGATGAATTTAAAGTAACGCTGGTTTTTTGGTTTCCCAAACTTCCTTTTTTAGTAGTAATTATCAAGGCGCCGCTTGCCGCTTTAATACCGTATAAAGCCGTTGCTGCAGGGCCTTTTAAAACCGTAATTGACTCTATATCATTAGGATTTATATCAATCCCCCGGTTTGATGGAATTGAACCACCCGTTAAATTGCTATTTGCGCCGCTGGTATTGGGTGTTGCAGATGTAGGGTCATAACTATTAATAGAATTGTCAATAGGAACCCCATCTACTACCATTAAAGGCTGGTTATCTCCGGTAAGAGATGTGACACCTCTTAGGCGGATGTATGTTCCTGCACCCGGATCGCCGGAGCTGTTAATTACAGTTAATCCGGAAGCTTTACCTGAAAGTTCGTTGAGTGGATTACCCGTGCCCGTTGTATTTAACTGGCTGCTGTTAATAGTTTCAGTGGCGTAGGTGAGTGATCGCTTTTCTCTCTTAATGTTTAAAGCAGTAACCACAACGGCTTCTAACTGGCCATTGCCGCTAGTCATTGTAACATTAGAAGCGCCGCCAGCAGCATTGATGGTTTGCGCCTGGTGCCCAATAGCAG
>CAXSEB010000206.1:0-4719 GCA_964235805.1 uncultured Chitinophagaceae bacterium
GCAAACTTATCGCTTTCAGACTTTATAAAACCTGCCGATAACGAAGGTGCCGGTACCGATTTCATTGGTGCCTTTGCTGTTTCAATACATGGAATTGAAAAGCACATAAAAAAGTTTGAAGAACAACATGATGATTATAACAAAATTATTCTTCAGGCGCTGGCAGATAGGCTGGCAGAAGCTTTTGCAGAGCTATTACATGAAAGAACCAGGAAGGAGTTTTGGGGCTATGCAACGGAAGAACATCTTACTAAAGAAGATTTAATTGAAGAGAGATATTTAGGCATCCGGCCGGCACCAGGTTATCCTGCCTGCCCGGATCATACTGAAAAATTTAAATTATTTAATCTTTTAAATGCTACAGAAACTGCCGGCATAATATTAACTGAATCACTTGCAATGTATCCTGCTTCATCTGTTTGCGGTTGGTATTTTGCTCATCCCGAAAGTAAGTATTTTGGCGTAGGAAAAATTGCAGAAGATCAGCTTAGTGACTACGCAACAAGAAAAGGAATGGATATTGAAGAAGCAACAAAATGGTTAAGGCCAATTTTAGAATAGCTTACAAATTTGATTAATGCGCATCATTTCTTACAATGTTAATGGTATTCGTTCTGCAATAAAGAGAGGGTTTATTGATTGGCTAACTACAGATCCTGCAGACGTAATTTGCTTGCAGGAAGTAAAAGCACACCTGAATGATATTCCTGTTGATGCCATTGAAGCAACAGGCTACAAGTCTTATTGGTTTTGTGCACAGAAGAAAGGCTATAGTGGAGTTGGCATTTTAACCAGGCTGCAACCTGACAATGTTGTGTATGGCAATAGCATAGAAGAAAGTGATTTTGAAGGCAGAGTCATCCAGGCTGATTTTGGTGGGGTTACGTTAATCAATGCGTACTTCCCTTCCGGGACCAGCGGGGAACACAGGCAGGCTTACAAATATATTTGGCTTGAGGAATTTCTTACGTATTTAAATGAACTTAGAAAAGAAAGAAGTAGATTAATTGTTTGTGGCGATTATAATATTGCACACACTGCAATTGATATCCATAACCCCTCTGCTAACAAAAAGACTACGGGTTTTTTGCCTAAAGAGAGAGCATGGTTTGATAAATTTTTAGCCAATGATTTTGTAGATGGCTTCCGGCATTTAAACAAAGAATTGCATCAATACACATGGTGGAATGTTTTGCGCCCAACCACTCGTTTAGAAAACAAAGGCTGGCGAATCGATTATATAAACGTTACCGGAAATCTAAAGTCTTCTATAAAAGACGTGAGAATTTATCCTGAAGTAAAACACAGCGACCATTGTCCGGTATATCTTGAAATAAACATTTGAAATGTTTGTTTATAATTTATCTATAAAAATTAAAAACGAGATCTTGCCTCAATTTATAGAATGGCAAAAGCAAGAGTACATTAAGGAAATAGTAAAGACCAACCTTTTTGATGAAATTAAATGTTATCAATTGCTTGAACCGTATGATGATGAACCAACGTTTATCCTGCAATGTTTTACCGCTTCTAAAGAAAACCATAATAAGTTCATGAATCAATATTCACAGATATTTAAACAAAAGGCTTTAGAAAAATGGGGTAATAACTATATTGCCTTTGGCTCGTTTATGCAAATTGTGCACTGATTGTGCAAAAGAATACAGCGCCCATTTTTGTTTACGATCTTTTTCTTATCTTATGCAAACGCTTGCCTGCAAAGCTTTTTAAATAACACTATCCCTGAAGCCCTTGCCAGTACTGACTTCTGGTCAATTTTTTAAAACATAAGCAAATCATTGATTACTTTGTTTTCCGTAGAACCCTTGCCACATGCGGATTTTAGCTTACGTAAGGATTGTAAAAAGATTGCAAATAATTTTGTTGCAAGTAAAAACCGTATATATTTGCGGCTATTAAAAAATCAAACTATTTACTATGAACAAAGCAGAATTAATTCAAAAAATAGCTGATGATGCAGGTGTTAACAAAACACAGGCTAACGCTGCTGTAGACTCTTTTGTAGAAGCAGTTACTAAAACCTTAAAAGGTGGCGGAAAGGTTACCTTAGTTGGTTTCGGAACTTTTTCAGTAAGCAAAAGATCTGCACGTAACGGTCGTAATCCGCAAACAGGTGCTGTTATAAAAATTAAAGCAAAAAAGGTAGCTAAGTTTAAGGCAGGTAAGGAGCTTTCAGGTAAAATTTAATGGTTGCAAACCGCATTATAAGCAAGATGCAACTTGTATCTTGCTTTTCTGTTAATGCTTACGATACAAACTGTGCATGAATAACATAACAAACGCTTAACTAGTTAATTAATATTATGGGACGTGGTGATGTAAAGACAAAAAAAGGTAAAACATTTAAAGGCTCATTTGGTAAATCCCGGCCTGCTAAAGCAGCGAAGAAAACTGCCGCAAAAAAAGAATCTTAACGCATATGATCTAGGGCGCCAGCCGCTGAAGTTGCCATTGATTTTTATCGTGAGTATATTGTAAGCGATCGTGAAGGCGACCAGGTCTTCCCTGCCAGAATTCGATAATCGAAGGTTTAACGATATAGCCTCCCCAATATGCAGGCCTTGGAATATTTCCATCTATAAACCTCTCGCGGTAAAGCTTTAAATTACTTTCAAGAAGTTGCCTGTTTTTTATAGGCTTGCTTTGAGGGGAACTCCAGGCTCCTAAACGGCTTGCTTCCGGCCTTGTTAAAAAATAATCATTGCTATCTGCTTCGCTTACTTTTTGTACATTTCCCTCAACACGTACCTGCCTTTCCAATTCCTTCCAAAAAAAAACCAAAGCTGCATGTGGGTTTTGTGCTAAGTCTGTTCCTTTTTTACTTTCATAGTTTGTAAAAAAAATAAACCCTTCGTCGCTAAACCCTTTCAGCAAAACTATTCTTGCAGATGGCTGTCCTTTATTATTACAGGTTGCTAACGTCATAGCATTTACCTCGTCACCCTGGCTTTTTATTGCTTCTTTCCACCATTTTGAAAACTGAATTATTGGATTGACTGAAACAGCGTCTTCGGAAAGACTTTGTTGCATGTAATCTTTCCTTAACCGCGCTATGTCTGCATTCAATGCCATATCATCCGGAACTTAAGGTGTTTGTAATAAGCAAGTATAAGGAAAAGAAAGGACGTAATAAAGTTTGAACTTTATAAGCTTATGGTGGCGATTAAGGGATGCCATATACCCAATTTAGAAAGTTACAATTTTTGTAAGAGTTCTTCAACACTATTTTTTATACCCATTTTTTCATATTCTGATATTTCCAGAATGCTTCCCAACTCAGTCAAGCTATTCATCTTTTGTCTCATTGCAATGTTCTGATCATTTGCCTGCTCAAGCTTATCAGAAAGCATTTCAATTTCACTCTTCAAGCGATTATTTTGCTTTTGCAGATGTTCATGATCTCTGTACCTGGATTTTTCATTTGCTATTTGCTGTAATAATTCTTTTTCTTTTTCTGCAGCACCTTTTAATTTGTGTTGCAAATCAGTAATTGTAATTTGTAAGGCATGGACTTCTGCGGTTCTAAATGTTACGTCACTTTTTACTTTTGCCTCGCTTGTCTGCTGCCTTTCAAGTTCCTGAAACTTATTATTATTGATTTGTAAAGCATCATTTGCACTATTTAATTCTTCCTGCAATGATTGCTTTTCTCTTCTTGCTTCATAGTATAGCTTTTCCCAATCTTCATCTTCGTTATCCCAATCAGTATTAGCGCTTACTTCACCATAATTGCCTGCTGTTTCCAAAGCTTCAATTCTTTTTTGTATTTCATTTAAGCGGTCGGCATTCATTAGGGAATTATCTTCAATTGATTTTAAGATAATTTTTAGATGTGAATCATTTTGTTGTTCCAAAACAGGAAGAGTATCAGATACAAACACAGGATGAAGGCTATTGTTTTTATATTCCGGCTCGGCAGATATTGCTTTCTGAAGTGTAAGAGTACTTCTAAAACTATAAATGCCAAAGGTGATACAGGCAATTACAAGTAACATTGATATCGCTAACCAAATTAACATATACAAAAGTTTTCTTGAAACTAAGTATATTATTTGACTGTTATTAACTTACTTCTTAAATGGTTATCACCAAGTTTTTAAGAAAGTAATCCACATTTTATAAACGTAAGGAATGAAGAATTGGCAGTTAATACATTAAAAAAGTTTTGCTGTTATAGTTGGGTTTAAATCAACCACTAACTAATGTACCCACCCTTTCGCCGGTAACAACGCGTAAAAGCGTGCCGGGTGTATTTATATCAAAAACAATTATAGGAAGTTGGTTTTCCATACACAAAGTGAAAGCGGTCATATCCATTACTCTCAGGTTTTTTGATATGCATTCAGCAAAAGATATGCTTTCATACTTTTTTGCAGAGATATTTTTTTCAGGATCCGAAGTGTAAATTCCATCTACACGGGTGCCTTTCAAAATTACATCCGCTTTAATTTCAATAGCTCTTAATGAACCTGCCGTATCAGTAGTAAAATATGGGTTACCTGTTCCTGCACCAAAAATTACCACCCGGCCTTTTTCAAGATGGCGTATGGCTCTTCGCCGAATGTAAGGTTCAGCAACCTGTTCCATTTTAATAGCGCTTTGCAACCGTGTGTATATACCGATTCTTTCCAGCCCGCTTTGTAATGCCATGCCATTTATTACAGTAGCAAGCATGCCCATATAATCTCCCTGCGCTCT
>CAXSEB010000207.1:0-4640 GCA_964235805.1 uncultured Chitinophagaceae bacterium
CATTTGTCGTTTAGTTTGGCTAATGGCTTTTTCTACCTGCGGAATTGTTTTATAATTTGCCTGGTCTTCTGCAGCTACCGTTATTAGCTCTTCAACGGCATAAGGCGATCTTCCATCATAGCCTTTAATATCAAGCACAGATGTTTGACCCATTATCTGATCAACAGATTTGGTGATAGTTCTTGGAGTAATGTTGTGCTCAATGTTATAAGCAATCTGCTTTTCCCTTCGGCGTGTGGTCTCATCAATGGTCTTCTGCATGCTCTCTGTAATAGTATCTGCATAGAAAATAACAAGGCCATCAATGTTACGTGCAGCTCTTCCTGCTGTTTGGGTAAGTGATCTTTCATTACGGAGAAAACCTTCTTTATCAGCATCAAGAATCGCCACCAGCGATACTTCCGGAAGATCAAGGCCTTCTCTTAAGAGATTTACGCCAACCAAAACATCAATCTCACCAAGACGAAGTTGTCTTAAAATTTCTATTCTGTCTAATGTATGTACTTCGCTATGTATGTATTTAGATTTTATATTAATGCGATGAAGATATTTATCCATTTCTTCCGCCATTCTTTTGGTTAATGTTGTCACCAAAACACGATCACCTTTCGTAACTCTTTTATCAATTTCATCAAGCAAATCATCAATTTGGTTTATAGATGGACGAATTTCTATTGGCGGATCTAATAAACCTGTAGGCCGTACAACCTGCTCTACCACTATACCTCCGCATTTTTCCAACTCGTATTCTCCCGGAGTTGCGCTTACATAAATGGTTTGACTAAGCATATGTTCGTACTCGTTAAAATTAAGCGGACGATTATCCAATGCTGATGGCAAACGAAATCCGTAATCAACTAATATCAATTTTCTTGAACGGTCACCACCATACATACCACTTACTTGTGGAATAGTTTGATGGCTTTCGTCGATAATACATAAAAAATCACTAGGGAAATAATCAAGCAAACAAAACGGGCGTGTGCCGGGTTCCCGTCTATCAAAAAATCTTGAATAATTTTCTACACCATTACAATAACCTAACTCACGTATCATCTCCACATCATAATTCACTCTTTCACTTATACGCTGCGCTTCAATGTATTTTCCCGTGCTCTTAAAATAATCAGTTTGTCTTCCGCATTCATCCTGTATCTCTGCAAGAATATCCTGCAACTTATCCTTTGGCGCAATGTATAAATTCGCAGGGAAAATGGCTGCGTTGTCTATTTTAGATATGCGTTTTCCTGTGCTTAATTCCAGGGTTTCAATGCTTTCTATTTCATCACCAAAAAAAGTGATTCGATAACCATAATCCATGTAAGGAAGGTTAATATCAACCGTATCACCTTTAACCCGAAATGTTCCTCTTGCAAAATCCCCTTGTGTTCTTGAATACAAACCATTCACCAATGAATGGAGAAATCCCTGGCGACTTATACTTTGTCCGGTTTGAATTCGCACGACACCTTCAGCAAAATCTTTGGGGTTTCCAATACCATAAATGCAGCTTACACTTGCCACAACAATAATATCACGTCTTCCTGTCAACAGCTGAGAAGTGGCTTGCAGCCTAAGTTTGTCAAGTTCTTCATTTATACTAAGATCTTTTTCAATATAGGTATCGCTTACCGGCATGTAAGCTTCAGGCTGGTAATAATCGTAGTAAGAAACAAAATAACCTACTGCATTATCAGGAAAGAATTGTTTGAACTCGCCATACAATTGCGCCACCAACGTTTTATTATGCGTAAGAACGAGTGTAGGCCGCTGAACATTCTCTATAACATTTGCAATAGTATATGTTTTACCGCTTCCGGTTACGCCAAGCAGGGTTTGATATTTTTCTCCCTGCAAAATTCCTTCTGTAAGATTATGTATAGCCTCCGGCTGATCACCAGCAGGTTGATATGAAGAATAAAGTTTGAAAGACATAAGAGGAGTGCAAAATTAGCAAATGATAAACGGAGAATCAAGCTACATGGCAAGATGCCTTTTCAAGGCAACTTCAATTTCAGAAATATATCCGGAAGAAAGATATCCTATCTCGTTTAATATTCTTGAACTATCAATAGTTCTTATTTGATCACACTTTGCTTTAGAATCCTTTGGCAGGTTAGCCATACCAGAAGGAATAAAAACTTCGAATGATCTAATAACTTTTGAGTTGGAAGTTATGGGAATTATGGTTATGGTTTTTGAATTACTATTATTAACATTATTTGCTCATTCTCATCGGTGCTGTCAGCATATTCTTTTGCCAGTTCCTCATCAGGCAAAGATTTTTTTCGAAGTAATATTTTTTGCTTAATTGCTGAAATGATGAATTCATTTTTATCATCTGTAATATTGGATAATTGCTGATCCAATTCATCCGGAATGGAAACTGTAAGCATGTATTTCCTTTTTATAAAGATAATAAGAAATAAATAAAAGTGATAATGGCAGGAGTGCTTCCAACTTAAAAGAAGCTATATAACACCGGCCCAAGAGAGTATGTATTTATTAGAATTTACCTATCCTTTATCACAACTAATTTATTGTCTTTTTCCATCTCATTTTTTCTTATAAAATAAGCAATAGTAAATGTTGGAATAAAGTCAACAACCGGTATAAGTTCTTCTATAAATGAGAACGCACCACCCATAATACCGAATTTTTTACCAAACATAAAATAGAAAATAATACCTGAGATAAAAGCCCACACCGGGCCAAAAGGAGGAATAACATAACTTACACAACCAATTACATCAAGGATGATACATGTTTTAAGTTCAGGAAGTTTTCTTGTCATTTATAATAATTTGAGTAATAATAATCAAATTACCTACCAAAAGTGAAGTGTGCTAACATGTCAACCTGAAAACAGTAACAAGGCAAAGTGATTAGCCATTAACTCTATCACTTTTGTGTTTTATGCTGCAAATTCTTTTCACAATATGTTATCTGTTTAAGCGTTTATAACGCTTGCCTTCCCGCTTAAATAGCGTACCTTCGCCGACTGAAAAATAAATATGGATATTAGAAACATTGCCATTATTGCACACGTAGATCATGGCAAAACAACCTTAGTAGATAAAATTTTACACAGCACAAATATATTTAGAGATAACCAGGAAACCGGTGAGCTTATAATGGATAGTAACGATCTTGAAAAGGAACGTGGTATTACCATTTTTAGTAAAAACATTTCTGTAATGTATAAAGGTGTTAAAATAAACGTTATTGATACTCCTGGTCACGCCGATTTTGGCGGTGAGGTGGAAAGAGTTTTAAAAATGGCCGATGGCGTTGTTTTATTGGTAGATGCCTTTGAAGGTCCAATGCCGCAAACTCGTTTTGTTTTGCAAAAGGCATTGCAATTACATCTTCACCCGATCGTAGTTATTAATAAAGTGGATAAGCCAAACTGTCGCCCTGATGAAGTACATGACGCAGTATTTGAACTGTTCTTTAATCTTGATGCAACAGAGGAGCAGCTTGACTTTCCAACAATCTATGGATCAAGCAAACAAGGCTGGATGAATACATCTTTAACTCCAACTGATAATATATTTCCTTTATTAGATACTATCCTGGAAAAAGTCCCACCGCCAAATATTACTGAAGGAAATCTTCAATTGCAGATTACTTCGTTGGACTATTCTTCTTTCTTAGGAAGAATTGCTGTTGGAAAGATTGCTCGGGGTGTTATAAAAGATAACCAGCCTATCTCCTTAATGAAGCTTGATGGAACGATTCAAAAAAGCCGTGTAAAGGAATTGTACATATTTGAAGGCTTAGGTAAAAAGAAAGTAGCTGAAGTAAGTGCCGGAGATATTTGTGCCGTTGTTGGCGTTGAAGGTTTTAACATCGGTGAAACAATTGCAGATTTTGATGCTCCTGAAGCGTTACCGGTTACCAGCGTTGATGAGCCAACAATGAATATGCAGTTCAGCATAAATAATTCACCATTCTTTGGTAAAGACGGAAAGTTTGTTACCTCAAGACATTTAAAAGATCGACTTGAAAAAGAACTTGAAAAAAATCTTGCTTTAAGAGTTACAGATACTGACAGTGCTGATAGCTTTATGGTTTTTGGAAGAGGTATTTTGCATTTAAGTATTCTGGTAGAAACCATGCGCCGTGAAGGTTTTGAAATAACTATCGGCCAGCCGCAGGTAATTACCAAGGAAATTAATGGTAAGAAATGTGAGCCTTATGAAAACCTTGTGGTTGATGTACCTGCTGAATACAGCGGAAAAGTTATTGACCTTGTAACCCAACGCAAAGGTGAGATGCTGATAATGGAAACTAAAGGAGAGATACAACATCTTGAGTTTGAAATTCCTTCGAGAGGTTTAATTGGTTTGCGGAGCCAGATGCTTACAAGTACAGCAGGAGAGGCTGTGATGGCTCACCGCTTTTTAGAATATAAGCCTTGGAAAGGAAACATTCCAGGAAGAAACAATGGTGTGCTTATCTCTAAAAATACAGAAAGAACTACGGGTTATTCTATTGATAAATTACAGGACAGAGGCAGATTTTTTGTTGACCCGGGTGAAGAAGTTTATGCAGGTCAGATAATTGCTGAACATATTAAACCAGGAGATCTTGTGGTAAATGCAACGGAGCCAAAAAAGCTTACCAATCACCGTGCA
>CAXSEB010000208.1:0-4619 GCA_964235805.1 uncultured Chitinophagaceae bacterium
CGACGTATCTGGTTTTAGACCGCCAGTTAAAGTTGGTGGCGGCGCAGGCGACCGGCACGGATCTATCGGTAACGGACAAAATATGACCACCTTACTCGGAAAAATTATACGGATAGACGTTAACGGACAACCTTATGCCGTGCCAAAAGACAATCCTTTTGTGGGCAAGCCAAACATCAGGCCTGAAATATGGGCTTCCGGCTTGCGTAATCCGTGGCGCTTTTCGTTTGATAAGCTTACTAAACAATTATTTGTAGGAGATGTAGGCCAAAATAAATGGGAGGAAGTAGACATTGTTACGAAAGGTGGCAATTACGGATGGCGTGCCAGGGAAGCGTTACACGACTTCAATCCGCAAACCGGAGTAACAGCCTCCAGTTATATTGACCCAATTTACGAATATAGCCATGATGAAGGCATAAGTATAACAGGTGGTTATGTTTACCGTGGTAAGGCTTTGCCTGAATATGAAGGAAAGTACATTTATGGCGACTATAATGCCAGCATGTGGGTACTATCAAAAACAGGAAATAAGTGGTCAAACAGTAACCTTAACGTATCCAATAAGCCGTCAGACAATATACAAATACTTAGCTGGGGACAGGATGAAGCAGGTGAGCTTTATATGCTTGTTAATGCTTCTGGTTCAAGTGGTGGTAAAGGATCGGTTTACAAACTTGTGAGATAATCTCTTTTTATAAAAATTTTCTAACCTTTGACTTTTGGCCAGTGGGAGTTTTTTTCACTTTCAGAATTCATAAACAAAAGTAACATCGTATTCCTTTTAGATTATTTGTTGGTGAATTTGTAGAAGGTTTATTGCAGAGTTATCAGGATATCATATCTTACTGCAGATTAGTATCTATTTTATAATTTCTTTTTATAATGAAAAGGGAAACATTTCTAAAACTATCATCTGCATTAATGGCCGCTCCTTTTATATCTCCTTTAGAGGCCTGGACTCAGCAGGAAAAATTAATGAACTGGGCCGGCAATATTGAATATAGCACAAGTAATGTATCCTATCCGAAATCAGTTAAGGAAATTCGAACGCTTGTAAAAAAATGCAGCAAATTACGGGCACTTGGTACAAGGCACTGCTTTAATAGAATTGCAGATAGCAAACACAACCTTCTTTCTACAAAAGAAATGAACAAGGTTATTGCTTTAGATACAAATGCTAAAACAGTCACTGTTGAAGGCGGTATAAAATACGGAATTCTGGCTCCATGGCTGCATGAAAAGGGTTATGCCTTACATAATCTTGCATCATTGCCGCATATATCTGTAGCTGGATCATGTAGTACTGCTACACACGGCTCGGGCGTTAATAACGGTAACCTGGCTACTGCTGTTACTGCGTTACAAATGGTTATTGCCAATGGAGATACAGTTGAACTTTCACGTGCCAAAGATGGAGAAAATTTCCTGGCAGCTGTGGTAGGCTTGGGCGCCCTTGGAATTATAACAAAGGTTACGCTTAATATACAGCCCTCTTACATGATGAGGCAGAATGTTTATCTCAACTTACCAATATCTCAACTTAAAAAATATTTTAAAGAAATACTTTCTGCAGGATACAGCGTAAGCCTTTTCACCGATTGGCAAACTGAAAATATTAATGAGGTCTGGATAAAATCGAGGGAAGATGAAAAGACCGATCATGTTTTAAGTGATGATTTTTTCGGAGCCAAAGCCGCAACTAAAAACATGCATCCAATAGCAGAACTTTCGCCTGAAAACTGCACAGAGCAAATGGGCGTTTCTGGTCCGTGGCATGAGAGATTACCTCATTTTAAAATGGGATTTACACCGAGCAGCGGCAAGGAATTGCAGGCAGAATATTTTATTTCTTCCCATAATGCGCTGGAAGCAATACTGGCGGTACAACGTTTAGGCAAACAGATTGGTCCGCACCTTTTTATCTCAGAAATACGCACTATTGCTGCTGATGATTTTTGGTTAAGCCCATGCCGTAAGCAGGCATCAACTACTATTCACTTTACATGGAAACAAGATTGGCCAGCAGTGAGTAAGTTGCTTCCTGTGATTGAGAAAGAACTACAACCGTTTAACGCAAAACCGCATTGGGGCAAGTTATTTACCATGCCACCAAAAGTGCTGGCATCACGCTACGAAATGCTGCATAACTTCAAAGAGATGGCTGCAAAGTATGATCCTGGTGCAAAGTTTAGAAACGAGTTTTTAAGTGCCGGTATTTATTCCAATGCGTAAACATATCGCAAGACAACAGCTCAGTAATTTAGTGAAATTGATTTGATGCTAACAATTTTTGGAGACTATTAAAATACTGTGGCATAACAATGGCACTATCAAGGTTTTTAATAAGCAACATGCCCATGAAATATTTAATTGTATACTTCTTTTACCTGTTAACATGTTGTTCTGCTACTGCACAAAACACCTTTGTAGGGATTGCAAAATATAAAATAACAGTAGAAGGAACCAGAAATTCTGTAACCGATTCTATGGCAGTTATTTTTGGCAAACAGAAAGTGAAGATAATATTATACCTGCCTGACCTTAACCGCCAAGGTCATGTTGCTGAAAAAGTTTTTATTGATGATTTTGCCGCCCAAAAAAGCCTGGTTTTAAATTCTGATGATAAAACTTATCGAAGCAGTGCGTTAAATAAAAGTGCTAAATATGATTTTCGAAATACAGGCGTAATTGCCATAAGCAATGATGATCTGCTTTGCTTTCAGTATAAAGCGGATTCTACAAAATTTGATAAATCGAAAGTTGCTGGTGTTGAGTGTCTTGGAAGTATTGAATATAAAAGCCCGTTAGTAAATAACTATTATTTCCTCGGTTTTCAGCCAATTATAATTGACAAAAGAATTGTGACAGATTTTATTGTTATGCAGCCAAACGCTGTTAAGCAACGGATATATATTTCTGAAATAAATGAAATGGATAACGTAGATAGCTATTTCAGTCTTGCCGGGTACAAACAGTCAAATTAAGGACGTTTCGTGTCATATCTGGTGTAAAAGCTTTAATATCTTCCATTGACTACCTTATTTGATATAGAGCCAACGCTACCGCAAGGATTTGTTTACATCCCCGATTTTTTATCATTACCTGAAGAACTTGAATTGTATAATGAGATCTTAAAAATAGAACTCAGCAAAATGAGTTTTCATGGATATACGGCTAACCGGAAAGTAAAAAGTTTTGGTTATGACTACAGTTTTGAAACCAGGAAGCTCACAAAAGGAAATGATATTCCAGAAGCATTTGCGTCTCTTGTAAAAAAAACAGGAGAACACCTTTCCATAAACCCAGTTGGATTTGCAGAGCTTTTAGTTACAGAATACCCTATCGGCTCTGTTATTAACTGGCACCGCGATGCGCCTCCTTTCGATATTATCGTGGGCATATCGCTCATGTCTGATTGCACTTTTCGTTTGCGTCCACATGATAAAGCAAAACAAAACAGGGCGAGTGTTATTTCGCTTCCTGTAAAACGGCGTTCTCTTTATGTTATGCAAGGGTCTTCAAGAAGTGATTGGCAACATAGTATAAGTCCTGTAAAAGAAGTTCGTTATTCTATAACCCTAAGAACTTTATTACATTAATTTAAAACCTCGCAAGAAGTTTAAAGTTTAAAATTCTTGGTGTAAGCCGGTTAGGAATGCTGAAAGTGTTGTTTGCAAAATCTTTTATTAATTGGTAAGATATTGTATTGTCCCTGTCAATTAAATTGAACACTTCCAGGCTTGCCCAAATATTATCAAACGCCTGAAATGGGCTGTGGCTACGGCGTATAGAGCGCTCACTTAAAAGCAGTGCGCTAAATCCAATATCAACCCTAAAATAAGGTTCTATAATTAGTGCGTTGCGATACTTAACGCTGTTAGGAATGTTATAACTCATATTACTACCATAAAGCATGTTCAGGTGCACACGGAAATTTTTATCAGTTGTTAGATAATCCTGTAAAAACAAGCCCACAGTCAGCAGCCTGTCGCTGGGCCGGCGAACATAGCCTACATTATTTCTTACACTATCTGTTTTAACCTGGTCAATCGTTTGTGATGTTATAAATTCACCCGCAGCATTTTTATAACGGTAATAAAAGTCATTATTAATATCTTCCCTCGTTCGCATAATACCGACGCTAAGCCAGCTTTCTGCGTCTTTTATCAATTCGCTAAACAGGCGCATCTCAATACCTGTTGCGTATGCTTTGGCACTATTGGTTCCAAAATATCTTATACGAACGTTGTCAATGTCATAAGGTACTACATCTGTTAACGATTTAAAGTACGCTTCTGTAGTAAACCTGTATGGACGTGCGCCATTTTTAAAATTGTAATCAACGCCAGCTACAAGTTGGTAGCTCTTTTGGCTTTTAAGAGCTGGATTTAAAGTTCCATTATATCTTCTCAGTTCACGGTAAAAGGGAGGCTGATCGTATATACCGGCCGCTGTTTTAAACACTACGTCTTTTTGCCAGTTTGGCTTATAGCTTATTTGTGCACGGGGACTTACGATCGATTCCTTATTTAATGAATTATAATTATAGCGCACGCCAATCTGTAAAGTCAGGTCTCTTAGGCTATCTCCAAGACGAATGTTATCCTGCACATAAC
>CAXSEB010000209.1:0-4582 GCA_964235805.1 uncultured Chitinophagaceae bacterium
TTTCTGATATACTGGTATTACCGCAAGCCATGGGCTTAAAAGTATTAATGGAAGAAGGCAAGGGTCCTTCTTTACCAAAAGTAATTCAATGTAAAAAAGATATAGAAGAATTGCAAACTGATGGCATTGAAGAAAATTTAAAGTATGTAACAGATGCATTATCATTAACAAAAAGTGCATTGAATAACCGTGTGCCATTGATTGGTTTTGCAGGCGCTCCATGGACGATTTTATGTTACATGGTTGAAGGCAAAGGCAGTAAAACATGGGATAAAGCAAAGCAATTTTGTTTTACCCAACCTGAGTTAGCTCATCAACTCTTGCAAAAAATTACTGATGTAACTATTACCTATTTACAAGTCCAGGCAAAGGCAGGTGCTGATGTGTTACAGGTTTTCGATAGCTGGAGTGGGATGTTAAGCCCCGAAGATTTTAAAATTTTTGCACAGCCATATCTTATACAAATCGCAGATGATTTATATAAAGATGTGCCGGTAATTTTATTTCCAAAAGGAAGCTGGTATGCATTGAAAGATTTGAGTGCCAGCAATGCTTCCGGCTTGGGAATTGATTGGTGTATCTCTCCGCAGGCAGCAAGAGAAATGACAAATAATAAAATCACTTTACAGGGAAATTTTGATCCAGCGAAATTGTTGTTGCCAATCCCTGAAATTAAGAAGGCAGTTAAAGAAATGATAGATGCATTTGGTGTACAAAACTACATTGCTAATCTTGGCCATGGTATTACGCCAAATATTCCTGTTGATAATGCAAGAGCATTTGTTGATGCAGTGAAGGCCTATCAAAAGCCCTCCTAAATCCTCGCAAAGGGAAGACTTAAAACCAATGAATGGAAGTAATTATATAAACACAGATTCTTTTGAGCCGTCCCCTTCGGGGAAGGTTTGGATAGGGCTTATTCATGATCTTCAAAACCATATGTGCAAAGGTTTTGAGCAAGTTGATGGCAAAGCAAAATTTTTTGAAGACGAATGGAAAAGAGACGAAGGTGGTGGTGGCAAAACAAGAGTTATTGCTAATGGAAATGTTTTTGAAAAAGGCGGCGTAAACACATCGGTAGTGTTTGGTAATGTTACAGGTGTCATGAAAACTCAACTCAAAATTGATGGCGCAAAGTGGTTTGCTTGTGGCTTAAGTCTTGTTATGCATCCATCAAATCCATTTGTGCCAACGGTTCACTGTAACTATCGCATGTTTGAATTATATGATGAAAACAATACAGTAATTGATCGCTGGTTTGGTGGCGGAACTGATCTTACACCATACTATTTGTTTGAGGAAGATGCTAAACATTTTCATAAAACTTATAAAAATGTTTGTGATGGATATGATAAAAACTTCTATCCGAAATTTAAAGAAGATTGTGATAACTATTTCGTGAATTACCACCGCAATAATGAACGAAGAGGTATCGGCGGAATCTTCTATGATTACCAAAGACAAGCGACTGAAAAAGATGTAAATTTCTGGATGGATTTCGGTAAAGCTTGCGGCAACGCATTCCTGCCTTCTTATCTTCCAATAATTGAAAAAAGAAAAGATACATCCTATACAAACGAAAATAAACATTGGCAGGAAATAAGAAGAGGCCGTTATACAGAGTTTAATTTAGTGCATGACCGTGGCACCTTATTCGGCCTAAAAACCAATGGCAGAACGGAAAGTATCTTAATGAGCCTGCCGCCAACAGTGCGTTTCGAATATAATTTTCAACCAGAAAAAGATAGCGAAGAAGATAAACTTTTAAAAGTATGTTTGAATCCAAGGCGATGGATTTAAAAAAAAAGTCATTCGCAATTTTAAATAATTCAAGATGTATTTACAAAGAAGAAACCGCATACTCCGACAATCTTCTGCAATAAGAAGTCTCGTTGCGGAAACAACGCTTACACCAAATGATTTTATTGCACCGTTGTTTATTGATGAAGGCGAAAATGTTGTTACAGAAATAGCCTCTATGCCAAATTACTATAGGCGCAGTATTGATCTTACTATTAAAGAAGTAAAAGAATTATGGAGAGTGGGAATCAGGTCAGTATTGGTTTTTATCAAATGTAAAGACGAGTTAAAAGACAACACCGGCAAAGAAGCGTGGAATAAAGATGGCCTTATGCAGCGAAGCATCAAGGCAATTAAAGATGCTGTTCCTGAAATGTATATAATGACAGATGTAGCCCTTGATCCTTATTCATCTTACGGACATGATGGAATTGTAAAAGATAATGAAATAATCAATGATGAAACGGTTGAAGCATTGGTAAGAATGAGTATTAGCCATGCAGAAGCAGGTGCTGATATGGTAGCGCCAAGTGATATGATGGATGGCCGGATAATCGCTATCCGCAAGGGTTTGGAAGAAAATAACTTCACTAAAACAGGCATCATGGCTTACAGCGCAAAATATGCTTCCTGCTTTTATGGCCCGTTTAGAGATGCCTTAGATTCTGCCCCAGGCTTCGGTGATAAAAAGACTTATCAAATGGATTATGCAAACAGAAAGGAAGCAATAAAAGAAGCTTTAATGGATGTTGAAGACGGCGCAGATATTGTGATGGTAAAGCCCGGACTTCCATACCTTGATGTTGTTCGTGAAGTAAAAAATGCTGTTAATGTGCCTGTAAGCGTTTATAATATTAGCGGTGAATATGCTATGATAAAAGCGGCAGCAAAAATGGGTTGGATAGATGAAAATAAAGCGGTAATTGAAACACTCACTTGTTTTAAAAGAGCCGGTGCAGATCTAATAGCAACGTACTTTGCAAAAGATGCGGCAAGGATATTAAGAGAATAATGCAAAGAGCAAAAAGGAAATACAAACTATCGTAAAATCTTTCTTTGCTGAACTTTGCGAACACTTGGCGCTTTTTGCGATACTAAAATCATTTATGAATACTAATAATAGCCAGCAACTTTTTTCACGAGCCCAGCAATCTATTCCCGGCGGAGTTAATTCACCGGTTCGTGCATTTAAAAGTGTGGGCGGTACACCAATATTTATTAAGAAAGCTAAAGGCGCTTACCTGTATGATGAAGATGGCAATGAATACATTGATTATATTAATTCATGGGGGCCGATGATTCTAGGTCATGCATATGAGCCTGTGGTGAAAGCTATACAGGAAAAAGCATTGAGATCAACTTCGTTTGGAGCGCCTACAGAACTGGAAGTTGACATGGCGGAGCTTATAAAAAGCATGGTGCCAAATGTTGATTTGATAAGAATGGTAAGCAGCGGCACTGAAGCCTGCATGAGCGCAGTAAGATTAGCAAGAGGTTATACAGGCAGAAATAAAATTATAAAGTTTGATGGTTGTTATCATGGTCATGCAGATAGTTTTTTAGTAAATGCAGGAAGCGGCGTGGCAACGTTAAATATTCAAACTATTCCAGGCGTTACAGCAGGCGTTTCAAACGATACACTTACAGCGCCATATAATAATCTTGAAGCGGTAGAGAAGATCATTGAAGAAAATAAAGATGAAATTGCTGCTATAATAATTGAGCCGGTATGTGGTAATATGGGCTGCATTCCGCCGCAGGCAGGCTTTTTAGAAGGGCTTCGTAAAATATGTGACCGTGAAGACATTGTTTTTATTTTTGATGAAGTGATGACGGGTTTTCGTTTATCAGCCGGCGGGTCGCAGGAAAAATTAAATATAAATGCTGATCTTATCACATATGGAAAAGTAATTGGCGGCGGTTTACCTGTCGGTGCATTTGGAGGAAAGAAAGAGATTATGCAACACATTGCACCTCTTGGAAAAGTTTACCAGGCAGGAACACTCAGCGGAAATCCTATAGCGATGATCGCTGGTTATACTATGCTGAATGAATTAAAAAATAATGCTAACATTTATAAAGAGCTGGAGGAAAAAGGCGCTTATCTTCAAAAAGGTTTACAAGATATTTTTAATAGAAAACAAATTGTCCATCGCATTAATCGTGTGGGCAGCATGATAAGTGTTTTCTTTTGCGATCATGCTGTTATTGACTTTAAAACAGCATCAAACACTAACATTGCGATGTTCAATAAACTGTTTCATTATCTCTTAGAAGCTGGAATTTATCTTCCTCCATCGGCCTTTGAAAGCTGGTTTCTGAGTAACGCTTTAACCTATGATGATATTGATAAGACACTTGCAGCAGTGCAATCATTTATTCCTAATTGATTGTTAACAAAATAAAATGAAGACATCAAGCCTACAAATTATTGAACACTTTCAAATTTTGGCATTGTTTTAGACTATATCGCAATACATTTTTAAAACTATAGTATATGAAAACATTTAAATTGAAAACAGTTCTTACAGCATTAAGTTTATTTACTGCGTCTGCAATTTTTGCCCAGGTTGATAATTCTAAGTCAACCACTACAACACATTCAGATTCTACAACGGTAAACTCGCAAGCGTCGCCCCAGGCAGGATCTTCTACAACAGATGCTAATTCTTCCACAACAAATTCATCAGTAACAAGTGGCACAAGCACAACTACTGATGCTACCACGAACGGAACAACAAGCGGTACATCAACCACAACTGATGCAACCACAAACTCAGTT
>CAXSEB010000210.1:0-4574 GCA_964235805.1 uncultured Chitinophagaceae bacterium
CTTTTTGATGAGCAAGCCTTACCAATCCTAAGGCATGAAATGTAACAACATAAGGTACGTTAATTTCTTTCTTAATATTAGATGCAACCAATGCAGACATGAAGAAGTTAGCATGCATAACCTCGTATTTTACTGTGCAATACCTAATAAAACTGAGCATGTTTCTGGTAAATTCATCCATGTAAGTCAGCAGCTTTTCTTTCTCGACAAATACTTCCGGCCCCGCCTTGATATTAATAACACGAACGCCGGGAGCCCAATCAACAACTACCGGTAACTGATCATTATCTTTCCTGGTAAATACATCTACCAGGTACCCTTTATTAGCAAGCTCCCTGCTAAGCTCGGCTACGTAAACGTTTTGGCCACCATTATCAATGCCACCCAAAATGGCCAGCGGGGAGGCATGCTCACTGATAAATGCTATTCTCTTTGTCATACATTTTTCCTTTTAACCTTATAGCCGTTTGAAATGTTTGTTCCCATTCTTTTGTAAAGCGCTCAATGTTGAATCTTCTTTCAGCCACATTTTTGCCCTCTTCGCCAAGTGATACAGCAAGAGACTTATTAGAAAGCAGTTCTTTCATTTTTTTGATAAGATAATCCGGATCTGAATGGATAATTCCCGAGATATTGTTCGATATAACAGTGGTATATTCCGTGGTTGCCAAAGCAACAACAGGCATACCTGTCATCATTGCTTCAATAACAGCAAGGCCCATGCTTGTATATCGTATTGGATTAAAAAAGAAGCGGTACTTGCTTATAAAAGATGGTAATTGCGGATGCAAAACCTCACCTAAACCACCGTACTCTTTTGTACCCATACCAACAAGATCAAGAGGGATTTGTTTACAGACTTTATTAAAAATGTCTGCGCCTAATTTTCGTCCCCGCTGGTGAAGGTGATTTACCACTACAATGCCCTTTTCTAATTCGCCGGTGTAAAAAACGGGTGGTTTAACCACTCCATGATCTATAACGTTAACGGTGCAATTATCATTTTGCCACATCAACTTATTAAAATGGGTTACATGCACCATTAAAATGTTGGGATCGTTGATGATATGCTTTTGATCTGTTGGATTCTTTGTAGGAGGATCGTGTTCTAAGTAAATTCTGGGGAGATTTCTTTGTTGTTCGCTTAAAATTTCATGTTGATCAACAAGAAAATTTTTATTGGTTTGAAACAGGATACAATCAAAATCCAAGTTTTTCACCTCATTTACAGGCACTTCTATTACGTTATCTCCGAAAGGGAACGTTTCACCTCTGCCATAATATCCCTCATCTTTTTGAGCATTTGTTGGAATAAAAATTTCATAGTTACCCTGCGAAAGGTAATACAAATAAGTGCCGTGGATGTGCCACGTAAATATCCTGAGTTTTGTACTTGAGTATAAATTGTTCATTTTAACAAGAGGTTAATTAAAATGATGCCACTTGTAATCTCTTATTTATGTAACAGGAAGTGAACGCTTTAAGAAAATGATCATAATTATGTATGTAGAATTTTCCACAATTGTTGGGTATGAATAACAACAAACTCTAACTCATTAAATATCAAATAGTAAGTTTAATGCTTGCTTGGAACCGTTTGAACCTTAAAAAAAATTTTTATATATAGTGGAGAGTAATTTGAATGTAGGCGCACATGTACACAATCGGAATTAATGCAGCTTTTCATGATTCATCAGCATGCATTTTAAAAAATGGGAAATTGTTGGCTGCAGCTGAAGAGGAAAGATTTACACATATAAAACACGGCAAAAGACCTGTACCTTTTTCAACCTGGGAACTGCCTTTTAATGCTGTTGATTATTGCTTAAAGGTTGCAGGAATACATTTAAATGATGTACAAAACTTTGCTTATTCTTTTGATCCTTATTTTTTACTGGGCAGCCAAAGCACTGATTCTCAAATTGAATTACCACTTCAGCCACATTTAACTCAAAAAGCTGAGCAATGGACATCTGAATGGGATCCCCTCTTTTTAGCGTCTATAGTAAATGCACCCGGGCAATTAGCTGATGGTTATCCTCATCATTTGCAAAAGAGATTTATCGGCTTTAAAGCAGACGTAAATAAATGGCACTTTGTAAACCACCATATTGCCCATGCAGCTAGTGCTTTTTTACCATCACCTTTTAATAAAGCAGCAGTAATGGTATTGGATGGAAGGGGAGAAAAGGCAACAAGCAGTTATTACATGGGTGAAAATGATAATCTGGATTTGATATCAGAAGTATACATGCCTTACTCATTAGGGTTGTTATATGAAGCTGTTACAACGCACCTTGGCTTTTTGCATTCATCGGATGAGTATAAGGTAATGGCGCTTGCGTCTTATGGTAAGCCGGTATATCTTGACGCTTTCAGATCGATAATTAGTATTGGAGATGATGGTAAGTATGAGATTAAAGAGGTTAACCTGGAAGATATAGTGGGAGAAGTGCGGAGAAAAAACGAACCTTTTGCTGAAAAGCATTTTGATATTGCTCATTCTCTTCAAAAAGCCCTTGAAGAAGCCGTCGTAAAACTCTCTTTGTGGCTGCATAAAAAAACGCAATGTGATAATTTGTGTATGGCTGGCGGTGTTGCGCTTAATTGTGTAGCCAATGCCGTTATCAGGGATAATACACCTTTTAAAAATATCTGGATACAACCTGCTGCCGGTGATGCCGGAACGGCTTTAGGTGCAGCACTTTGGGTAGATTCGCAAAGTAAAAAAACGGGCTTCGAGCGTACAGAAATGGATCATGTGTACTGGGGCCCGGAATATGAGGACGACGAAATAGAGCAGTTTTTGAAATGGACGAAAGTTCCCTTTAAAAAATTAGACAACATTGCAAAGCAAACTGCGGCAATACTTGCCGAGGATAAAGTTATTGGATGGTACCAGGGCAGAATGGAGTTTGGTCCACGTTCACTTGGTAGCCGGTCAATACTTGCATCTCCAATTAAAGCTTCTATGCAGCAACGGCTTAATGAGATAAAAGACAGGGAGGACTTCAGGCCTGTTGCACCGGTGGTATTAGAGGAAGACGCCGGCGAGTGGTTCGAGAATGCAGCCTATTCACCGTTCATGCTTTTTGTATACAATGTAAAAGAGGGCAAAGCTGATAAAATACCTGCCGTACGTCATGTTGATAATACTGCCAGGATACAAACAGTTAACGAGAAGCAACATCCTTTGTATTATAACCTTATTAAGGAATTTAAGAAACTTACCGGGGTGCCCGTTCTTATCAACACATCATTTAACACCCGTGGCGAACCGATTGTTTGTACACCAAGAGATGCTATAGAATGTTTTTGGACTTCACCATTTGATGCCTTGGTAATCAACTCATTTTTGCTAGAAAAGTAATTTTATGGGCATTAAGATTTCAGTTGTAATACCCACCTTTAGAAGGCCGCAACTGCTTTTAAAATGTTTAAATGCGTTGAAACATCAGGACTTCTTGCAGTCAGATTATGAAGTAATAATTGTAACAGATGGACCTGACGAGACAACGAAAACAGAAGTTTCCTACTTCATACATCAGCATTCCTTAACCAATTTTCTATGTACAGGCCTTCAGCAAAAGGCAGGTCCGGCCGCTGCGAGGAACAGAGGTTTAAAAATTTCGAAAGGTGAACTTATTGTTTTTACAGATGATGATTGCCTTCCTCAGACAGGCTTCCTGCCAGGTTATTGGAGCGCATACATTACCCATAGAAATTCTGATATTGCTTTTACAGGCAAAACCATCGTTCCGCACAGTGATAGGCCAACCGATTACGAAAAGAATATTGCTAATCTTGAAACTGCAGAGTTTATAACGGCTAATTGCGCCTGCTCTAAACATGCTTTTAAAAAGGTCGGAGGCTTTGATGAAGAGTTTCCGGTTGCCTGGCGGGAGGATAGTGAATTCCAATTTAAATTGATTGCCGCATCTGTTCCAATTATAAAAGTTGAAGATGCTGTGGTAATTCACCCGGTAAGGCATGCACCGTGGGGAGTGAGCCTGAAAGAACAGAAAAAAAGCAAGTATAATGCATTACTCTTAAAAAAACATCCCTTACTATACGAAGAAAGAATTGGCGCAAAGCCTTTATGGAATTATTATGCCATCGTTCTTCTAACAATCGTCATTATTTTAAGCTTCATTAGTAAAAAACAATTAGTCGGGGGTATCGCCGGTACAGCCTGGATTTTTCTTCTTACTCACTTTATATTAAAAAGATTACAAGGAACTTCAAAAAAAGTAGGTCATGTTATAGAAATGGTAGCGACCTCCATCTTTATCCCTTTCTTATCTGTTTTTTGGACTTTGTACGGCTCATTTCGTTATAAAAAGCTTTTGCTATGAAGTTACCGGGTGACATAAAAAAGATTGCCATTTTCCGGGCTTTGCAATTAGGTGATATGCTTTGCATAATTCCGGCAATAAGAAGTTTGCGACATGCATACCCTAAGGCAGAAATAACTTTACTAGGTTTGCCCTGGGCAGAAAGCTTTGTTAAGCGTTTCGACATGTATTTTAACCGGTTTATACATTTTCTGGGATGCGAGGGCTTGCCGGAACAGC
>CAXSEB010000211.1:0-4556 GCA_964235805.1 uncultured Chitinophagaceae bacterium
CAAGAAACACCACTGGCTGTATTTCACCGGCAATAAGCATTGTTATCAATGCGTCAAAATGTTTAACTCTCGGAAACAGGGTTTGGTATGATGCAAACAATGATGGTAAACAAAGCAGCAATGAAAATGGCATAGCCAAAGTAACCGTTAAACTTTATAAAGATGATAACAATGATAACATTGCAGATGGCGCTGCTATCGCAAACACTATAACAGATGCAAATGGGTATTACAAATTCAGCAACCTTACTGCCGGAAATTATATAGTTGGCGCAGCGTTACCAAACGGGTACGTAAGCAGTATAATTAGTGGCAGTGATCCTGATAATAATATTGATCTTGATGATAATGGCCAGGTGTTGGCCGTTAATGAAATAAGAGGTTTGGCTATCACCTTAACCCTAGGCGCTGAACCAGACGGCACCAGTACAAATACCAATACCAATAACAGTTACGATTTCGGAATGCTGCCTGACTGTAATTGTATAAATGCTGCCGGCAACCTGTTAGTCAATGGCAGCTTTGAAAACGGAACCACAGGCTGGAGCGCTACAGGCGGAACAGTAACCTCGGGCATAGGTTATGTATCGTGCGGAAGTAAGAATGGTTTTAATACAGCAACCAGTAAGTCTTCTATCGTTTACCAGGATGTTACTATTACCGTGGGCACAACACTAACATTCACAGGCTTTGCAGGAACACATACACAAGGCCTATCCTGCAACCCTAAATTGAGCCTTATTTTCCTTAATGCATCAGGCGCAGTGCTTAGTCAAACTGATGTTGCTGTAACGCAAAATGTTGACGTAAACTTTGGACAACTGGCTTATTATACGATGTCGGCAAAAGCACCAACAGGTACTGCCAAGGTAAGGGTACAAAGTTCTATAGGTTGTAGCTATATAAAAATGGATGCATGGTGTCTCAGGTCTTCCGGCAACAGTAACAATACACTTGCAAGGTCAGCAGAAATAAGTGTCTTTGATCCGGCTATAGTTCAATCCGGTTTTTCTGCAGCTGTAAATCCTAACCCGGTAAGCAGTGTGTTTAACTTAACCATTAGCAGTAACGACAATAACAGCATGGTTGATGTAAGAATACTATGCATTGATGGAAGAGTGATGGCACAACAAAAAGCCACGCCTAACAGAAGCATAAAAATAAATGCTGAAAAATGGCACAGCGGAATTTATATTATAGACGTTAGCCAGGGCAATCAACACAAAGTAATCAGGCTCGTGAAAGCAAATTAATCAAGTTTAAAAACAGTGTTTAAAGGAGGCCCATAAAAAGCCTCCTTTTTTATTTATCAAACAATAACTTTTCTTGCGTCTGAAAAAATAATCATTCACTTAAATTCATGATCATTTAAAATAATCATGCAGCAATTTCTTAGTTTTATTGTATAATGATGAAATACCGAATGAGAAGTAACACTGCCGGGCTGGTAACATTTGGTTTATTCTTTTTTATTTATCTGCAGGTACATGCCCAATCAAATGTGGCGGACAGCTTAAGAAAATTACTTGCTAAAAAACATCCTGATACAACCCGGGTTAATTTATTAAATGCCTTAAGCAAAAGTTTATTCAATGATAAACCTGATACATCAGTTGTTATTTCTACGTCTGCAAAAACACTGGCTGAACAGGTTAATTATAAACCCGGTTTGGCGCTTGCATTAAAAAATACAGGCATAGGATATTATTTGCAGGGCAAGTATATCAATGCCGTTAAATCATGGCAACAAGCCCAGGAAGTTTATAAAGCAAACGGGGACGAAGCCGGCGTAGCTAATATGTTGAGTAATGAAGGCGCTGTATATTTTAACCAGGGAGATGAGGCAAAATCCCTCGAGTTACATTTACAATCTCTTAAGATGTCCGAAGATATTAACGACACCTTACGCATACTTACTGCGCTTACAAATATCGGCGCCATTTATCTAAATAAGCCTGCAACCTATAACAAAGCACTTGATTATTTTTTAAGATCATATAAGTTAAGCCTGGCGATTCATGACTCTTATTCTATTGGTACAGCCACAGCCAACCTCGGCGAGACGTACTATAAAATGAATGATGATAAAAAAGCGCTTTTTTATTTAAATCAATCAGTGGAGGCTTATAAGGGTACCGAAGGTTTGCCTTACTCTATGAATTATATTGGCCGTGTATACACCAGGCAAAAAGAATATGATAAAGCCATACAAACGCACACTGAAGCTTACAATATTTCCAAGAAACTTGATACACGTCTGGATATGGCACAATCGCTTGTGGCCCTGGCACAGGCTTATCTTGCAAAAGGAGATATTATTTCTTCCATTAATAGTTATAAACCATCTTTGGAAGTTGCAAAGCCTTTAAATGCCGTAACAGAAATAAAAGATGCTTACGAAGGCTTATCAGTTTGTTATGCAAAAAAAGCGGATTATAGCAATGCGTTCAAATATCAAAACCTCTTAACGGCCATTAAAGATACCATCTACAACATCAATACAGATAAAAAATTAGGAACCCTTCAATTTACATTTGATCTTGAAAAAAAGGAATCACAAATAGATTTGCTTAACAAGAATAAAGTAATACAGCAACAGGAAATAAACAGGCAAAAGTTGGTGCGCAACAGTTTTATCGGAGGGTTTGCTATTGTGCTACTATTTGCGGCAGTATTTTTTAGGCAACGTAATAAAATAAGTAAAGAAAAGAAACGGGGTGATGAGTTAATGTTGAATATTTTACCGGCCGAAACTGCTGAAGAATTAAAAGCAACCGGAGCAGCCAAAGCTAAAAGTTTTGACCAGGTAAGTGTGCTGTTTACAGATTTTAAAAACTTTACCCAGGCAAGTGAGCATTTAAGCCCGGAGAATTTGGTAGCTGAAATAAATTATTGCTACAGTGCTTTTGATCGCATAATAACCACTCATGGGCTGGAAAAAATAAAAACCATCGGCGATTCCTATATGTGTGCAGGGGGACTGCCTGTGCCAAACAGCACACACGCAGTTGACGTTGTTTCTGCCGCTTTAGAGATGGTGAAATTTATCGAAACAAATAAAAAAGAAAAAATTGAAAAGGGGCAGCGTTATTTCGAATTGCGCGTGGGAGTTCACACTGGACCTGTAGTTGCCGGAATTGTAGGAATAAAAAAATTTGCTTACGACATTTGGGGTGATACCGTAAATACGGCTTCTCGCATGGAAAGCTGCGGACATGAAGGCAAAGTAAACATTAGCGGCAACACTTATGAAATAGTAAAAAACAGTTTTATTTGTACGTATCGGGGAAAGTTGGATGCAAAAAACAAAGGATTAATAGATATGTATTTTGTAGAAGGGTTACAATAGTTTTGTGCTATACAAACCTTTTAAAATTCCGTTTGCTTTATAGCATGCGGAATGAGGTATGACATTTTTTGATATAAATGGTGTGCTAAGAAGTTTAAAAAAACCTGAAAACTAATCACATCCTGTTTCTATTCTATATTGACTTAAAGTTTATATTAGCGCCACTTGCGCTTTGAGGTCGAATAATGTAAAGGTGCAGGCCGTGAAGTACCTATAGCATATAAACTTATGACGGAAATAAATACATGCGGGCAGATAAAACTATTTATAATTGCCGAAAAATTGACAAAGAAGTTGCTTAGCTGCTAACAATCTAAATAGGAAACCAGTCATTCATTCGCATCTCCTGCTTAGCATCTAATCCTTTAAAGCAATATTCGTTTGACCGAACATCATAAGTATAATCTTTCATCCATTCTTTAAAGTTAGATGCCGTTGATTCGATGGCGTCCATAAGAAATTTAATTTCGCCGTTGCTCATGCAGGGATGAACAGATAATCTTACCCAACCTGGTTTGTATAACAAATTGCCCGAGCGGATTTCATTTAATATTTTATATGATTTTACTTTATCAACGTGCAACAATATATGTCCGTAAGTGCCTGCACACGAGCAGCCACCTCTTGTTTGAATACCGAACCTGTCGTTCAGCATTTTTACAATGAGATTGTAATGGGCTTCCTTCACAATAAAAGCAACAACGCCTAACCTATTCTTACAATTTGCTTCAAAAACATTTAGATTACTAATTTTTGAAAACCGCTCAAATACAATCTGTAATATTTCTTCTTCACGCTTTTGCATGTTTTCAATTCCCATTCTTTCTTTTAGTTGAATACACATTGCTGCTTTAATAGCACCTAAAAAAGGCGGCGTACCACCATCTTCTTTTTGTTGAATATCAGAAACATATTCATGTTCTTTCCATGGGTTACTATATATCACAGTGCCGCCTCCTGGTTGGTCAGGAATTTTGTTTTTATAGATATTTTTATTAAAGATTAATATCCCTGGTGTACCCACTCCTCCAAGAAATTTATGTGGTGAAAAGTAAATAGCATCTAAATAAGCGTCTCTTTCATCCGGATGCATATTGATATAAACATAAGGTGCAGAACAAGCGAAATCAACAAAACATAAGCCGTTATACTTATGAATAAGCTTTGCAATTTCATGATATGGTGTTTGAATACCGGTAACATTTGA
>CAXSEB010000212.1:0-1896 GCA_964235805.1 uncultured Chitinophagaceae bacterium
GAAATAACAGGTGTTGTGCGTGGTGCAGATAATGTTGCTTTATCGGGGGTAAGCGTAAAAGTAAAAGGTACAGACAGGGGAACAGCGACAGATAGTCGTGGTCAGTTTACAATCAATGCCGGCAGAGGCGAAGTATTGGTTTTTACTTATGTAGGTTATGGAATGCAGGAAGTAAAGGTTACAGATGAAAGAAACATGAGTGTAGCATTAAGCACTTCCAACAACACAATGAGTGAAGTGGTGGTTACGGCATTGGGCATAAGAAAACAAAGAAAATCTCTTGGTTATTCTACTACAGAGGTTGCGGGTTCCAACTTTACCGAATCTCGTTCTACCAATTTAGGTAATGCGTTAACCGGACAGGTTGCAGGCGTAAGCGTAGCCGGTACTGCTACGGGACCTTCAGGTGCATCCAGGGTGACTATACGTGGTAATGCTTCAATATCCGGTAATAATCAGCCTTTGTATGTAATTGATGGGGTTCCTCTTGATGTGAGTAATAAGTATTCAGTAGATCCAAATCAAGCTGGTAATTCCGGACAGTGGGGAGGGGCAGATTATGGGGACGTGCTTAGTACTATAAATCCCGATGATATCGAAACAATACAGGTTCTAAAAGGCGTAGCTGCTTCTGCTTTATATGGTTATCGTGGCGGTAACGGCGCTATTTTAATTACCACCAAGTCTGGCGCTCGAAGCCGTGGGGTTGGGGTAGAGGTAAATAACAACCTGACCTTTGACAAAATTAATGATCAGCGCGATTACCAGTACGAATATGGGCAGGGGACGCAGGGTATTAAACCAGCTACAGCATCTGCTGCATTAGGCGCTCCCCAGTCAAGCTGGGGCGCTAAAATGGATGGTTCCCCTACAGTTAATTTCCTGGGAACCACTTATCCTTACAGCCCGGCAAAAGATAATGTTAAAAACTTCTTTCGCACAGGTGTCTCCAATCAGACTTCAGTTGCACTTATAGGTAATGGCGATTTAGGTCATTACCGGTTAGGCCTTTCTAACCTCTCAATGAACCCGGTAATTCCAAACTCATCAATGCAGCAACAGGGAGTTAATTTCAACGGCACGTTTAACGTTTCAAAAAAATTTCAGGTTTCGCTTTCTGCAAACTATGTTTTTGAACGGGTTAAAAACCGTGCATCTTTTTCTGACGCACCGGGTAACGTACTTGCCGGTCCTTTATATCTTGCAAACAGCTTCGACATAAAATGGCTAAAAAATTATACTAATGCTGCCGGTAATGAAGTACTTCCAGGCATAGACCAGTATTTTAATAATCCTTATTTTGTAGCCAATAATTTTCAAAATTCTACCAATCGAAACCGTTTAACATCTGCCCTTACTTTAAAATATAATATACGTGACTGGCTTTCTGCACAGGCGCAAATTACAAGGGACGGTTATACTTATGATGTAGTCAACATTACACCAACAGGAACCGGGTATCAGCCTGGTGGCTCTCTTACTCAATCCACTTTAAATTATCATGAGATAAATGGCAACTTTTTAATTGATGCCAATAAGAAAGTTGGTGTTTTTGCCCTTCATGCCAATGTAGGCGGTAACTCCCAAGACGATATCTCTACAAGCGGTGGTATTTATGGTGCAGGCCCTTTCAACGTTCCTTTCTTTTACAGCCCGACTAACATCACCAATAAGCCTTTTTCTTACGGATACAGTCATTACCGTGTTAACTCAATATACGCCAGTGCAGACGTAGGTTTTAAAGATTATTTGTTCCTTACTGTCACTGCCAGAAAAGACTGGTTCTCTACTTTAAATCCTAAAACAAACAGCTATCTCTATCCGTCTGTTGCCGGCAGTTTTGTCTTCTCAGATGCTTTACGTTTACCTGATTTTATCAGCTCCGGTAAGTTAAGA
>CAXSEB010000212.1:1906-2344 GCA_964235805.1 uncultured Chitinophagaceae bacterium
CTTATGCAGAATCTTCAAATGGAACTACTCCCTACATGAATTTGCTTACCTACGGGCTGCAAGGTTACAGCATCAACAACCAGGCATTGGGTTATGTAAACAATGGTACCATACCTAATGCTAATCTTAAACCTGTAAGCATTAAGGAAGATGAAATTGGATTGAATATGCAGTTTTTGCAAAACCGTTTAGGTCTCGATGTTGCCCTGTATAATAAAAATACATTTAACGACATTATTCAATCAACCGTTAGTCAGACCACGGGTTACACCGGCAACATTGCTAACCTGGGGAAAATTCGTAATCGCGGTATTGAGTTATTGTTAAATGCAACACCGCTTAAAACCCGCGACTTCACCTGGAATACTTCATTTAATATCGGTATTAATGATAATAAAGTGCTGGACCTGGGAGGTCAAAAACAAATAACTGTAAACG
>CAXSEB010000212.1:2354-4543 GCA_964235805.1 uncultured Chitinophagaceae bacterium
GCTTTTCCACGCTGGGGCGATGCAACAGCTATTCAGGATGTTGTCGGCTACACTTATTCTCAGATTGTTGGTTATGCTTATAAGCGGGATGCTAAATCAAATATAATCTATGACACTGCGGGTATGCCGGAACGTACAAGTACGGTAGTGCCATTAGGTTCAGGTGTTTACAAAACAACGGGTGGATTTAGCAACGATTTTCATTATAAGAATTTCACACTCTCCTTGCTGTTTGATTTTAAATACGGAGCTAAAATATATTCTCAAACCAACCTGTTGCTTTACAATGACGGTTTGCAGAAAACAACTCTGCAAGGCAGGGACGGAGGTTATGTAGGACCAGGTGTAACAGAAGATGGTAAGACGAATCAAAAAAGTGTAAATGCACAAATTTACTGGCATACCCTGGCTACCGGTGGTAATTATGTCACCGAAGAGTTTGTTTACGATGCCAGCTTTATTAAACTAAGAAATGCATCCCTAAGCTATTCTCTTTCTCCTTCTGTTTTAAGAAAAACACCTTTTAAAGGGTTGACATTATCTGTAGTAGGTCGTAACCTCGCTATCTTAATGAAGCATACCCCCAACATAGATCCTGAATCTAACCTGAATGCTACAAATGGACAAGGATTAGAGTTATCCGGCTATCCGGCTGTACGAAACATAGGCTTCAACTTAAACATCAAATTCTAATTACGCCGCGCTAATTAAACTACGATTAAAATGAGAAATACACTTCTGATAATATCTGTTGCCGCTGGTTTGTTTATTACTGCCGGTTGCACTAAAACACTCGAAAAGATCAATATTGATCCTACAAAGCTTAGTCCTTCCAACATGAATTACAATTATCTGTTTACCTCTGCCGAGTTAGTTACAGCTGGCAACAGTGATGGCAATGCTTATGAAGACTGGCGAAACAACCTGATTTATGCTTCCTGCATGATACAGCATTTATCATCAACTACAGGTTATTGGGGAGGTGATAAATACACCTTTAATGCAGGTTACAATTCAGCTTACTGGGATGCTAATTATTCAAACAGCATAAGAAATATTGTTGACCTTCTGGCGAATATTAAGGCGGATACGAGTAAAAGTAATTTTTACAACATAGCCCGAATCTTTAAAGTTTTTATGTTTCAGCGTATGACGGATATGTACGGCGATATTCCTTATTCCGAAGCAGGACAGGGATATCTTGCCGGTAATATCGCCCCAAAATATGATAAACAGCAGGACATTTACGCAGATATGTTGAACGAGTTGCAGGATGCCGCCGCTAAACTCGACGCCGCTAAAACAAACACGATTGGCGACGCTGACCAGATTTACGGCGGAGATGTGATTAAGTGGAAAAAATTTGCCTACTCGGAAATGGCTCGTTTAGCTATGCGCATGAGTAAAGCAGATGAAGCCAATGCAAAAGCATGGGTGCAAAAAGCTGTCGCGGGTGGTGTAATGGCAGATAATACCGACAATGCCCTGTTTAAGCACCAGGCTGTCCCTTATAACACTGTAACTAATGGTAACGGCTGGGTTTTGGATAATGTTGACGCAAATGCTTCGAGGGTTAGCAAAACTTTTATTGATTATCTGAAAGCCACCAATGATCCTCGCTTAAAATACATCGCTGCGGTATCATCAGATCCCACCAAACTGACAGACGTGGGTGATAACACACCTGCTATTCAGTTAGGGCAACCGAACGGTTATGATTTGGGAGGAAGTACCACCGATATTTCTAAAGCGCCAAACTGGCCCGGAGACCAAAACAAATATTCCATTGTAAACCGCAGTACGTTTGCCCGTTATGATGCGCCTACTTTTTTCTTAACTTATGCCGAAACTCAATTGTTATTAGCGGAAGCTGCAGAAAGAGGTTGGATTACCGGAACTGCATCCGCTTTTTATACTGCCGGTGTGACCGGAGCAATTATGCAGTTAAATCAAACAGGAGCAGCTCTTACTGCTGCTGACGCCACAGGCTATTTAACTGCAAATCCTTATGCAAACGGCATTCAGCAGATCAATGAACAATATTGGATTGTTACTTTTATGGACGAATATGAGGCATGGGCCAACTGGAGAAGAAGCGGTTTTCCGGTGCTTACCCCTGTAAACTATTTTGGTAATGTTACCAGTGGAACGATACCTCGCCGTTTTACTTATCCGGCAGGGGAAGTCAC
>CAXSEB010000213.1:0-417 GCA_964235805.1 uncultured Chitinophagaceae bacterium
TGGTGATGAAGATATTCTTTTTACACCGTTATCTTTAAAGGTAAAAACAAGACTTAATCCAGCCGAGTTTATGTTAAGCTGTGGTTTTAACCTGAGAGTGATTTCATCACTTACATCAAAAGCTTTAAGGTGAGCATCTACGGTTGCATCAACAACATTCAATCCCCAGAAAACTAAAAAAAACAAAACCGAATAATCCACATTTTGCCTGAAAGCATTTCTATTCGTTCGGATTGATTCAGGTGATAAAACCCTAAACCCAGGCTTTATAAGCGCATCATTTGCAGGTATTGTATCGGAGATATAAATATAAGCCTGCTTAAGTGCCTTGTATGTTTTAAGGTTATATGAAAAAACCGCAGCGGTAGCACCCAGGGCGCCATACACAATCGGAATCTTCCAGTACTTTTTGTTATA
>CAXSEB010000213.1:451-1532 GCA_964235805.1 uncultured Chitinophagaceae bacterium
TGGCCCCAACCTGGCAATACTGCTGAACGTAATGTAGCTTTTTTGGGATTAAAGCGTTTTAAAGTAGTGTCTTTAACTGCAAGAATATTTTTTGTGGTAGTATCATTTTGAGCAGCAGTTATTATCAAACTATCTTTTCTAACCTGGCCGCTTGTACTAAAACAAATGATCTGAAGACAAATAACAAATAAAGAAAAATAAGCTTTGGCTGTTAGCATGATTTTAGTTACCGGAACATTCATTTTGTCTAACAAAGAATTTAGCTCTTCTAATGAATAGTATTCTAATGTTATACTTCCTGAACCTTTTTTAGAATGGTTTAGGTTTACTTTGGTGCCGTAATACGATGCTAAATTATCTTCAATTTTTTTTAAGGAAGGGGAGAGGTGCGACTTTACGGAATTATTAACACCATTCTTTCCGGAAATATAAAGCTTTCTTACCAACTCTTCAGTTTGCCTTACAGAAAGTTCCTTGCTTTTTATCTCCTGGAAAATATATAATTGTTTATCGACCACATCAACATTTATTAAAGCTCTTGCATGCCCCATGCTTATTGTTCCATTTTTTACGGCAACTTGTATATCAGGCGGAAGCTTTAGCAAACGGATGTAATTGGTAACGGTGCTTCTTTCTTTACCCATTCTTTCGGCCAGTTGATCCTGTGTGTAATCCAACTCTTCAATTAAGCGTTTATAGCTAATGGCAATCTCAATAGAATTTAAATTTTCTCTCTGTAAATTTTCCAATAAAGCAAGTTCAAGCAATTGGCTGTCTTTGGTTTCTCTTATATAAACCGGAACGTCTTTTAAGCCAGCTATTTTTGCTGCCCTGTAACGTCTTTCACCAGCTACTATTCTAAATTTACCATTACTTAGTTTAGATACAGTAAGCGGCTGAATAATGTCGTGCAATTTTATTGAAGCAGCCAATTCACTTAAAGCAGTTTCATCAAAATCGCGGCGTGGCTGTTGAGGATTTACTTCTATTTCATCAACAGGTATGCGCAAACCTATAGTTGCTTTTTCAACTGTTTCTGTTGTTAGGGAACCTGTTGTATTTTTTAGATCCGCATCTATAT
>CAXSEB010000213.1:1542-4477 GCA_964235805.1 uncultured Chitinophagaceae bacterium
AGTGCATCTTTTTTATTTGTGATAGCCATAGTGGTTGTTCGTTGGTTGTTGATCGTTGTTCGTTGGTTGTTGATCGTTGTTCATTGGTTGTTGATCGTTGTGTTGTTTTCTTACATCTATCTAAACATGCTGCACCTTATTCAAATACTTTTTCTTTTTGAGAGATCTTTGTCATGTTGTTTTTCTGCAGTATTTCCTTTGCGAGATTAAGATAGTTCACTGCTCCTTTGCTTTCTGAATCATATAATATTGCGGGTTTGCCAAAACTTGGTGCTTCGCTTAGTTTTGTGTTACGATGAATTATACTGTTGAAAACAAGATCTTCAAAATGCCTTTTTACTTCGTTTACTACCTGGTTGCATAACCGTAGCCGGCCATCGTACATCGTCATCAAAAGCCCTTCTATCTGCAGTTCTGTGTTTAAACGATTTTGAACTATTTTAATGGTATTTAATAATTTACCTAACCCTTCCAAAGCAAAAAACTCAGCTTGTACAGGTACTACAACGCTGTTAGCGGCAGTTAGCGCATTTACTGTTATCAATCCTAATGACGGTGAACAATCTATAATGATAAAATCATATTGATCTTTGATGGTAAGCAATATCTTCTTTAATACACTTTCCCTGTTGGGGTAATTTATCATTTCTATTTCTGCACCCACGAGGTCAATGTGAGATGGCATTAAATCTAAAAATGGGATAGCTGTTTTTAAAATAACCTCGTTTGCAGGAGTTTCATTTACCATGCAATCGTATAATCCATGCTTTATTTTATGAAGATCAAAGCCAACACCGGTTGTACTGTTTGCTTGCGGATCAGCATCAACCAAAAGAGTTTTAAATTCCAAAACGGCAAGGCTCGCTGCAAGATTTATTGCAGTAGTAGTTTTGCCTACTCCTCCTTTCTGATTAGCTATTCCAATAATTTTCCCCATGTTGTTTGCTGCAGGTATTTTAATAAACAAGTAATGCCTTGGTGAATAGCTGGTGTATCATTCACATCAACGGCATATCTTTGAACAGCAAACCGTTTAGCCTGTCTGTGTACTTGCAGCAGTTGGCAAATTTAATTAATCGGGTAATATTTAATACGAACATTTGCTTTTTATAACCGTTATATATCCCCTAACTTCTAACATATTTGTGTATACATGAATAAGTAAGAAAATGAAAACAATATAGATGTATACAATTATTTCCGGCACAAACAGGCTTAACAGCCATACAGAAAAAGTTGCCTTTGAATACCAGAAATTTTTAAAAGATAAAAACATAGAAGCAATTATATTTAGTTTGAGAAATATAGATGTTCTTAAAAAAAATGCTGCATTTACTTCTTTAGAAAATAAATACTTAATACCAGCTACTAAGTTTATCATAATAATGCCTGAATACAATGGAACATTTCCCGGTGTATTAAAAGCAATGATAGATATCACCGAAATAAGAAAAGTATGGTGGTGGAAAAAAGCGCTTCTTACCGGCGTTTCTACTGGGCGTGCAGGAAATTTAAGAGGCATGGATCATATTACAGCATCCTTGCAATACCTGAATGTTTTTGTTCATCCGAATAAATTGCCCATTTCTTCTATAGATAAAGTAATGGATGAAGAAGGAATTATCAGCAATGAAGGAACATTACAGGCCATCAACAAGCAATTAGATGAGTTTATAAAATTTTAATTTGTAAAGAATTTCTTAATGCGTACTCCTTTAGGTGTTGTAATATTTACAGCAGTAATGCTTTTGCTGGATACTTATGTTTTCCAGGCCATTAAAACGGTAAGCCAGTCTGCAAACCCAAAAACTAAAATAATTATCTATACAGTTTATTGGAGTTTATCAATACTTTGCATAATTGGTTTCTTACTGTTCGTATATACCGGGCCGGACTTCTTGCCTAAAAAAGTAAGAACATATTTATTCGCTACAATCATCGGCTTATTTTTAGCAAAACTTATTGCCGTAATATTTTTTTTAATAGATGATCTGCGTCGATTAATTCAATGGATAGCCGGCAAGCTTTTTTTTAGAAATACGGAAGGGGAGCAGTTTTCAGAAGATACCATTAGTCGTTCTGCGTTTTTAAGCTGGCTGGGCTTAATTGCCGGTGGCGGAATTTTTTCATCACTTACATACGGGTTCGGCAATAAATATAATTACCAGGCAAAACGGGTTCAATTATCTTTTGAGAATTTACCAACGGCTTTCAAGGGTTTGAAAATTGTACACATCAGCGATATACATTGCGGAAGTTTTACTAACCAACAAGCTGTAATGAAAGGCGTTAAGATGATATTAGATGAAAAAGCAGACCTTATATTATTCAGCGGGGACCTTGTAAATGACAGGTCGACTGAAATGCAGGAATACATGGATATTTTTAAACAGCTTAAAGCTCCCATGGGTGTGTATTCTACTTTAGGTAATCATGATTACGGCGATTATGCCTCATGGCCTTTTAATGGAATTACGAAGCAACAGAATTTAGAAAATTTGAAAAAAGTTCATGCGGCACTTGGATGGCGTTTGTTAATGAATGAGCATGTGGCTTTGGAAAAGAACAATCAACAAATTGCGTTACTTGGTATAGAGAATTGGAGTGCAAAAGCCCGTTTTCCGAAATATGGAAAAATGGACAAGGCCTATGCCGGCACTGAGAACTATCCTTTTAAAATTTTGATGAGTCATGATCCCAGCCACTGGGATGCGCAGGTTAGACCCTTGTATGCTGATGTAGACCTAACTTTGAGCGGACATACACATGGTATGCAATTCGGCATTGATATACCCGGCTTTAAATGGAGCCCTGTACAATATGTTTACAAACAATGGGCTGGTTTGTATGAAGAAGGCAAACAAAAATTATATGTAAACAGGGGCTTTGGTTTTATTGGTTACCCAGGCAGAGTAGGAATTTTGCCGGAGATAAC
>CAXSEB010000214.1:0-1985 GCA_964235805.1 uncultured Chitinophagaceae bacterium
AATTGGATATATACAATTATTGCATTTATGTTTTCTTTCACCTGGATTGCGAACATTAGATTTTCAAGTATTTTCATAAGACTTCTTTCCGATCCAAAAGAAGAAAAGTAAAAGTAAAAAGCCATCACCATTTTTCTGATGGCTTTTTACTTTTACTTACCTATCAGTTCATTATAAGTCAGCCTGTAATTTGCACTATTCTTTATGGAATTTGAAAACCTTGTTACATCCAAGTTTTTACGGGTGTTATACCTGTACTGAAACTCACTGCAATACCTGTGCAAATGCTGTGGGCTTACTTGGTGGAAAATACCATAGATACCGCGTTTGAAAAGAGACCAGAAATTTTCTACGCCGTTACTTGTGAATGCACCCCGTACATATTCGCCTTCGCTGTGGTTAACAACGATATGAAAGTAATCCTTATTCAAAGATTTGTAAGGATGCCATTCATCTGATACCATAATGCTGCCTTTCTCTACCCATTTATTAATAATAGGCTTAATGGTAGCAGCTTGTACGTTAGGTATAACTTCTGCCTTGATGTTACCAGCAAGTCCCCTTACGGCTATAACAGGCGTTTTATCTTTAAGGCTACGGCTTTGTGAATGTTCAACTTTTTTATCAGCATGGTGGTTTTTGTTTTTGCCGCCAAAGTAGCTATCATCCAATTGAACAACATCACGCAGCATATCGGGAGCCGTCTCATTGAACATAGCGCGGATACGGTGCAATACAAACCATGCGCTTTTTTGCGTAATATCTAAATCCCTTGCTAACTGGCAAATGCTAATGCCTTTCTTATGGGCTGAAATTAAATAGATGGCAGCAAACCATGCACGTAAAGTAATCTTAGTGCTTTCAAAGATAGTACCTACGGTTACCGTAAACTTCTTATCACATTCTTTATTAGCGCAACGGTAAGACGGTATCTGCTGTTTGGCCTCGTTCTTACTTCTGTTCTTAGTAACATAAACTTTGGTAGAACCACAATGAGGGCAAACGGGTTTACCTTCTTCCCATATCTGCGATGCTAAAAACTCATGGCAGGTTTTTTCTTCTTTAAAGTAATCCAAACATTCTAATAAGCTGTTGAAGTCTGTGCGCATTTTGTTGTGATTGATATATCGAAGATAATCATTTGCCCATTATCAACCTAATTTATTTTATGCAATTTTTAAATTAAGTTAGGAATATTTTCCCATATTGATTGTTTTTACACATAAGTACATGTATATTTGTTAGGAAAACTTTCCCACATGCAAACGAGTAATATATCAACCATAAATGATGCCAGTACTAAAATCTTCGATCAACCCATAGACTGGGCCCGACTATTTAACCAACGAGTTAATGATTTAGGTATTACCGCAAACTTCGCTTATAAAATACTGGGGCTTGATAAAAAGACAGTCGAACCAATATTGGACGGCAGTGCCAAAACTGTCGATGTCTTCAACTTAATAAAAATAGCTGAATTTGTTGGTTTAGGCGATGCTGGCGATGTGATTAGACATTATGTTTCCTCATCCCCTAAAGAGAAAATAGATGATTTAGTTAAGGTTAGAAAAGCGGTTTATATTTCCAAAAATTTTGATTTGGAGTCTTTAAAAAAGGCAGGGTTTTTCTCTTCCAGTATACATGATTTTGAGGCAATTGAACAAAGAATAACAAAATTTTTCAAGTTAAGTAGCATATTCGAATATCAGAAGAAAATTGGCGTTGCCTTTATGAAGAGCCGACGACCTCGGAACAACAATATGTTGGAATTTTGGGTTGGGAGTGCTGATTATCAATTTAGAAAGATAAACAATCCTAACCCTTTTGATAGGGAGTTATTTAAGGATATAGTTGCTAAGATTAGGCCATACACACTTGATGAAAGGTATGGCTTGTACAAAGTATGTCGTGCTTTATATGCTATAGGTGTAACAGTCATTACGCAGCCACATTTGCCAACTACACAAGTGCATGGAGCGACCTTT
>CAXSEB010000214.1:1995-4475 GCA_964235805.1 uncultured Chitinophagaceae bacterium
AAGCGTTATTCTTATCTATGGTTTGCGCTACTACATGAAGTCTTCCATTGCTTATTCGACTTTGATTCGATCAAGACTATGGCTTTTCATCTTTCAGGAGAACCAGATATACTTCTTGGCCCACGTGAGGATGAGGCTAATAAGTTTGCAGAGAAATATTTATTCCCGCAAGAGAAACTTAGCTACATACAGCCCCTGATTCAAAATGAAGTATTAGTTAAACAGTATGCCCAAGCTAATGAGATTCATCCTGCAATAATTTATGATTTCCATTGCCGTAATTTGAAAGCTAAAAAGAATGTTGATCATTGGCATTTCTTTCAAAAATATCAACCTGTCGTTGGGCAGACTATAAAAGATATAAACATTCAATCTTTTGACTACGAATCTTTGGAGGAAAGCGTTGTCGCTGTCAAAAACAACTTAGAACTTAAACTTACAAACCACTAAATATGATTAACGACGAATTACCAGAAGAAAATACTAATGAGGAACCAAAAAAGGATTCAGATCAAAATGATTCAGATCAAAATTCAAGTGTAAGCCAAAAAACCAGTCAGGAGGAAAATGAGATTTTTGAAATACTTCAAAATTCCGATCAAGTAAAAGGACAAGGCCTGTTGCTTGACCCTTTTGGCCAATTTAAAACCGAGGACGAATTAAAGCGGTTTGCATTTGGAGATATTGATGATCCCGAAAAGAAATATGATGTTTACTATCACGGAATAGAGAAACTATTAAAGCTATATCCCAAGCCTGTTGACAAGATTGGCAAAAAGGCGTTTAAGATAATAAGAGAAGAGAAAAACATCTTTTTGAACAGAGGTAAAAAGTTAGTAAAAGGCTTTCGTAAAGGTGACGCACGAATGGCATTTATACCTGACATGGAAGCTGCTGCAAATATTATTCAGTCCAATTACCTAACTGGCGGGAACTTGTTTGAACTATTCATGGCTTTTCGTGAGGAAAATATTAAGTTGGGATACTTTAAAACCGTAAGCGATAAACAAAATTAGGCAGGTTGCCCTGCCCTTTTAATCTTATCGAGGAAAGAACAGCATCAATATATGTGCTATGTACCCTGTAACAGTAGGCTCTCGTTAGGCTGTTATGTTATGGGGATTGCTGTTTGTAAATGTACGAAAACTTACTAACTTTATACCATGCCACAAGATAAAAAACCATCCAAACCAAAGAAAGAACGGGCTGCCAAGTACGATGAAAAGTTAGCCGTAAACGGTACTTTTGCAGACGTGTTCAAGGTGGTGAAGAAAAATAAGGAAGAAAAAAAGAAGCCGTAAAAAATCACTTCCCTATGGCTGTTACCTGCTTTTTGATGGTTCACGCCCATTTCCTATATAGTTGCCATAGTTTTTTAACGAAGCCTCCAACTTAAAAAAGAAATGACCTGTCAGCATACATCAATGGCAAAATATTTAACCGGTAGTTACCAGGTTTATCAACAGCGGTAGAAACCTGTTTTTACTACTTACGGCCGTATGATCGTGCCATCGCTTTTGCGAACCTGCCAGTTCGATTTGGTGGTGATCGGATATTTTGCAGCCTCCTTTTCATTGATGTCGACACCAAGGCCGGGAACTTCATTAACAGACATATATCCGTTATTCATTGTAGGGCAACCCGTAAAAACACTTTTTAATTTATCAGAAAAATGTACCGCTTCCTGTATACCGAAATTCCATACGGCCAGATCAATATGCGCATGTGCAGCATGCCCTACGGGTGAAACGTCTCCGGGACCATGCCATCCGGTTCTTACATTGAACCACTCGCCAAGCCTGGCCACTTTCATGGCCGGCGATATACCTCCGATTTGCGAAACATGACACCTGACGTAATCAAAATAATGATGAGCCATAGGCTCTAAAAATTCATTGATATTATTAAAAAGTTCTCCCATGGCAATAGGCACAGTTGTACTCTCACGCAGCTGTTTAAACCAATCCATATTTTCAGGCGATAACGGGTCTTCAATCCAGTAAGGACGATATTCCTCTACCCGTTTACACATGTCGATAACATTGATAGGCTGAACACGCTCATGCGTATCATGTAATAATTCAACATCCTCCCCACAAACTTTTCGCACTATGTTAAACATCTTCGGTACAGACTTTAAATACGCACTCTCACTCATAAAACCATCCCCCTCATATCCGAATCCTGCAGCTTTAAAATCAGGTTTTTGAGCCAGCGCGCCTGTACCCCCGTAGCCCCCCTGTTGAATTCTTACATGCCTGAATCCCTGGGCCATATATTTCTGCACATCTTCAGCAACAGCTTCCGGGGTAGTACCGCCTGCATGCTCATAACATTCTACTGCAAACCTGCACTTGCCTCCCAGCAGCTGGTACACCGGCATATTGGCCCGCTTGCCTTTAATGTCCCACAAGGCTTCATCTAGGCCGCTCAGTGCATTGTTCAGCACAGGGCCGTTGCGCCAGTAAGAGCTTACATAA
>CAXSEB010000215.1:0-4471 GCA_964235805.1 uncultured Chitinophagaceae bacterium
CATTTCTTCCTCTGCAAGTTTGATTTCTTTACGGCCCCACTCAGCAAGGCTTAAGTCTGCAACCTTGTTTTTAAGACTAAAGTCAATCTGATCTTTTGTAATTGTTGACATTTAATAAATTTTATAAGTTATGAATTTGATCTTGTAAAATTAACCAATGTAGAACATTATTCTATTAAATATAAAAATTTTGGGATAAAATCATTTCTAATCATAAATTGTAGGATAAATCAATAGTTTGTTATGACAACTTCAATAAAAAAAGAGGAATCATCTATACCGCAATTAACATTGGATAGTAAAGACCTTGCTATATTAAGCCTGTTGCAAAAAAATGCGAGGATAACTGTAAAAGAAATTTCTGATAAAATGCATTTAAGTACTACGCCTGTGCATGAACGGATAAAACGAATGGAGGCAAGTGGTGTTATAAAACAATATGCAACGTTGCTGGATAACTCGAAGGTCAATAAAGGCCTTATGGTAATCTGTTATGTTTCATTAAAACAACATAGCAAAAATGCCGGGGCAAAATTTATAAAATTAATTAATGAGCTTGATGAAGTTATTGAATGCTACAGTATTTCAGGCGAGTTCGATTTTATGCTGAAAGTTGTTTGCAAAGACATGAATAGCTATTATGATTTTCATGTAAACAAATTAAGTTCCTTTGATAATATGGGGCACGTTCAAAGTGTATTTGTGATGGGAACAATAAAGCAAACACATGAACTGGTATTGGCTTCAGTTTGAATAAAATTGTTTGAGCACACGAGTCTTTTCGGTTGCATTTTAATTTTAAACTTTTTTCTGCATTACAAAATCATTCATAAAATATCCATTATCAATATCGATATCCTCTTCAGCAATTATTTTAAAGCCATTTTTTTTATAGAATTGTAAAGCCGGGTTATTACGGTTAACATTCAGTTCAATAAATTTTGCGCCTTCCGGTTTCACATCATTAATAACATTACCTATTATCAGCTTACCGATGCCTTTGCCCTGCTGCCCCTGAAGTACATAAATTTTATGAAGGCGGAAAATATTCTTGCTGTTTGGCTTTAAAGAATAGGAAGCAAATCCTATCGGTACATCATCTTCATAAACAATAATGAATTTATGTTTGAGCTCCTTTATTTGCTTTTTTATAGATGATGAACTGTAAATCAACTCCAGCATATAGTCCATTTGATCTGCGGAAAGTATTTCCTTATAAGTGCCTGGCCAAATACAATGCGCCAGTTTTCTTATGATGTGAATATCACTAACTCTTGCTGGTTTTACGGTGATCATTATTGAATGATGATCTTTACATCCGGAGCAAACATTTTCCGGTCGAGTTTATCTTTTACAATGATATCAAAAAAATAAAGCTCCTCTTGTTTCTGCAAAGTGGATGCAATATTTTTTCTCCAGATATCAGGAAGAGGAGTAGTTTTAAAAAGATCTGCAACAGTTGTAAATACAACTTCTTTTTTGCCGGTTTGTTCGTTTTTAATAACACTTTTTTTCTTATACATAAACTGGTAAGAGCTTATGCTATAAATATTTTTGTTATTGTCGGTTACTTTAAGCGGTAAATTAACAAGTTGGTTTGCTTCATCAAGAGGTACAAGCGCTGTCTGCACATTTTTGCCTAAAAAAGTATGTAACACCGGGGGTTTAAATTTGAGGACCTTAGTTATTTTACCCGGTTGAACCCTGGCTGCAGAAGTTTGCGCAGATACTGTTTTAATTAAACAGGTAATTATAATGAGCAGCGCAATTTTCTTCATTGTCATCATCGATATAATTATTGTTCCACAGAGTATTACACGTAAATTTATTTTACAGAAGCGAGGCTTTCTTCAATAATCCTGATCTTTGTTTCAGCATCTGCTTTCTTTTTCCTTTCTAATTCGATGACATCCGTCTTTGCATTTAAGAATTCTTTAAGATGTGCAAGATCTTTGAGCATTTGCTCTTGCTGATATCCACTGTTTAACACCTGGTCAGTTTCTATAAAAAATTTATCTTTTCCAACTACTACTGTTAATAGACCAGTTTGAGGTTTATCAATAAATTCAATGGAAACAGCATTTACCTGCTTTGATAAAGCCATCTCTAATCCCGAATACACATTTTTATGATCAGCCTGTATATATAACTTTATATTTTCTTTTGGCTTTATGTTAGCCTTGTTTTTTACGTCCCGAATTGATGTGATAACTTCCTTCAAGAGTTGCCCCTGGGCAATTAATTCTTTACCTGGTGCTATTAAACTTTGGTCAAACTGTTTTACAATAAGATCCGTTTGCTGCTCTTTAATTAAATGAAAAATCTCTTCAGTAACAAAGGGCATAAAAGGATGAAGAAGTTGCAATAATGATTCAAAAAAATTTACAGTCCTTTGATATATATTTCCGGCTATTGGTTGTTCAAAGCCTGGCTTTATCCACTCCAGGTACCAACTGCAGAAATCGTCCCATACCAAAGAATAAATAGTTTTTAAAGCTTCATTCAATCGGAATTGCTTATACATATTTTCAACTTCAGTTGTTACCTGGTTAAGCCTGTTTTCGAACCATGCCACGGCAAATGTATCATTGGCGGGCAATAACTGATGGCTTAACGTTTGAGGTTCACTGGTTGTATTTACTTCATATCCTCCGCTTAGCCTTGCGTTCCACATCTTTATTAGCTTAAGTGCATTCCATAGCTTATTATTAAAATGTTTACCTTGTTCAAGGCTTGCCTCATCAAACAAAAGATCGTTACCTGCAGGAGAGGAAATCATAATTCCAAATCTTACTGCATCAGCGCCGTATTTTCCAATTAGCTCAAGAAGGTCAGGACTATTGCCAAGACTCTTACTCATTTTTCGTCCCTGCGTATCACGAACCATCCCTGTAAGGTATACATCACTAAAAGGTTTTTGTTTCATATATTCCATCCCCGCCATTATCATTCTTGTTACCCAAAAGAAAATGATATCCTGCCCTGTAACCAACACTGCGGTTGGATAATAGTAATTTATATCATCGTTACCAGGCTTTGTAATTCCTTTAAAAACTTCAACTGGCCAAAGCCACGATGAAAACCACGTATCAAGAACATCTTCATCTCTTTTCAACTGAGGATCTGAGATTGAAAATTGAGAACTAAATAGTTCTTTTGCGCTTTCTTCAGTTTCTGCAACTATAAATCTTCCTTCGTTATCATACCACGCAGGTATTTGTTGGCCCCACCAAAGCTGGCGGCTAATGCACCAATCTTTTACATTTTCTAACCAATATTTATATGTTGCTAAAAATTTTTCCTCCGGATGAATTTTTATATCCTCTTTTTGTACAGCTTGCAATGCAGGCACAGAAAGCTCTCTCATCTTTACAAACCATTGGGTGGAAATTTTTGGCTCTACAACTGCATTCGTGCGCTGGCTAAATCCTAATCGTGTCTGGTACTCTTCCTCCTTAACTAAATAACCTTTTTGTTTTAGCTCTTTAACAATTTTTGTTCTAACTGTAAACCGGTCTTCACCAACATAAATCTGCGCAGCTTCACTTAAAGTTCCATCATCGTTTAATGTATCAATAATTGGCAGGTTATGTTTAAGGCCTATATTATAGTCGTTGATGTCATGTGCAGGAGTTATCTTTAAAATACCTGTACCGAATTCCTTATCTACATACTCATCAAAAATTATGGGTATTTCTTTATTAATAAGAGGAATGAAAACCGATTTGCCTTTTAGATGGGCATATCGATCATCAGCCGGGTTTGCACAAACTGCAGTATCACCCATAATTGTTTCAGGCCTCTGCGTAGCAATGATAATACAGTTGCCAATTGCCGGTTGTTGGTTGTTTGATGTAATAAATTGTTGGTTGGCAGAAGCAAGAAATTGTTCTTCACTATCAACTGTCAACTGTTCACTATCAACTATAAAGTATTTAATATAATAAAGCTTGCCTGTTACTTCTTTGTATTCTACTTCTTCATCACTCAAAGCAGTTTTAGCAGCCGGATCCCAATTGATCATTCTTGCCCCACGATATATAAGACCTTTGCTATACAGATCAACGAAAACCTTTATAACGGCTTTGTAATAATGATCATCCATAGTGAATGAAACTCTATCCCAATCAACGCTGCAGCCTAGCTTTGCTATTTGGCTGTAAATGATATCGCCGTATTTTTGCTTCCATTCAAAAGCATATTTTAAAAATTCATCTCTTGATAAACTATTTTTATCTATTCCGTTTTCTTTCAACATAGCAACTACCTTTGCTTCTGTTGCAATGGAAGCATGATCGCCGCCCGGAATCCAGCACGCATTGTAACCACTCATTCTCGCCCTGCGCACAAGAATATCCTGTACCGTTTCATTCAAAGTATGACCCATGTGTAAAACACCCGTAACATTTGGAGGAGGAATCACAACAGTGAATGACTTTCGTTCATCTGGAGTACTTTTAAAATAGCCTTT
>CAXSEB010000216.1:0-4467 GCA_964235805.1 uncultured Chitinophagaceae bacterium
ATACTTATACTGTAACTGCAACTGCACCTTGCACAAATAGTGCATCTTCAACAGTTACTGTAACTACACAGCCTGCACCCAATGCAGGAACAAATGGAACACTTACTGTATGTGCCGGAACAACACCATCAGATGCTCAGTTATTTGCACAGTTGGGTGGAACACCGGATGCAGGCGGTTCTTGGAGTCACTCAGGAAACGTTTATACTTATACTGTAACTGCAACTGCACCTTGCACAAATAGTGCATCTTCAACAGTGATTGTAACTACACAGCCTGCACCCAATGCAGGAACAAACGGAACACTTACCGTATGTGCCGGAACAACACCATCAGATGCTCAATTGTTTGCAGTCATTGGAACACATGATGCAGGTGGAAGCTGGAGCCATGTAGGTAATGTTTATACTTATACCGTAGGTGCAACTGCACCGTGCACAAATAATGCAAGTGCAACTGTTACGGTAACAACCAATCCAAATGCTATGTGTGCGCAGTACAGTGGAGATTATTTTAAAAATACTGGCTTAGCAGGAATGGGTGGCTCAGCTAAAATAACATTAGTATATAACATTTCAGCTGATCCAAATTCTACTTGTAAGGATATAAGTGGGTTAACAAGCAGTAGCTTTACTATAAGTTCTGATGCAAACGCAAATGTTTCTTATGGTACTCTAGTATATAATGCGACCACCCACACTGTAACTATTCCAGCTACTATTTCCGTTCCAACTAATGCGTATTCTATTTCGGTAACATTTACATTGGGAATGACAGGTAGTAGCTATACTATTTCAGGCACTTGCTCTGATAATCCGGTAGTGACTGTTTCTGCAAACTCAGACGGCTTTGTAACAGGTGGTGGTTTTATTATACCAACAAACTCTGGAGGAAGCTTATCAATGTTAAACGGAGTGAATGCGATAAATGGTTTGAAAAACAACTTTGGTTTCAATATAAAGACTAATAAAGCCGGTAAACTTCAGGGCAATTGGAATACAGTTATAAGAAGAAAGGAGGGAGCTAAAATTGTGGTTTACCAGGTAAAGAGTAATACCGCAAGTACTTTAAATATAACAAAAGTTACAGGTACTACAAGATACAGAGCCGATATGACTTTTACTTCAGCCAACTTTAAGAACCTATCCTGTGATTTATGCAGTGTTGATGCTAACAATGGGACAGTAACAGTAACGGTATATGATAACGGTGAGCCAGGCGCAGGTGTTGACCAGATCTTGATAACTGTTAAAGACAGAACAGGTAAAATTTGGTATACCAGCGATGCAGCTGCAAACCATAGTTTAACTTTTACAAATCTTCAAAAGTTAAACCAGGGCAATATTCAGGTTCATACGCTTGGAGCAGCTGTTATGGTAACTGCTTCAACTCAGCAAACTATATCGGATATTCAGCCTACAAATCTAAGCGTCTCTGCTTATCCAAATCCTTTTACCGACAAGGTTAAGTTTTCTATTGAATCACCTGTATCAGGTAAGGCTTCTCTGGACATATACAATGTTACAGGACAAAAGCTAAGCACTGTTTACCAGGGTTATTTATTTGCCGGAACCAAACAAACTGTAGATTATAATGTGCCTTCTACCTACAAAGGAAGTTTGATCTATAACTTAAGAGTTGGAAACCAGCATGTAAATGGAAAAGTGATACAAATAAAGTGATAAACCAGTTATAATAACATAAAGGCTGCTCAAACGGGCAGCCTTTTTCTTTTTAAGACATTTAGTACAATACAATAAGTTTTTATTTGATCGTTTATATATAAAGCTATTTATTCTAACCATTATGTGAGCTAATGCTAAAATGCGAATACCCTATTTTTGCGCAAATATTTAAAAATGCAAATAGCACTTATATTACATAATCTTCTTCGTTGGGCAGTATTAATATTTGGCTTGTGGACTTTAATCAATGCTATTTCCGGGGTTACAGGCAAAAGAAATTATACAGTTTCAGATGGCAAGAGTAATTTCTTCTTTATGCTTGCCTGCGATATTCAATTGCTGCTTGGTCTTATCTTATATTTTGCCGGCCCCTGGTTTAACAAGCTTAAAGATTTGGGAAATAATATGAAAGATGCTAACAGCCGGTTTTTTACAATGGAGCATGCTTTGCTTATGATAATTGCATGGATATTAGTGCATGTAGGGCGGGTTTCTGTTAAGCGGGCAACTACTGCAACCGCAAAGCACAAACGTTCTTTACTGTTTTTTGGATTAGCCATTTTGTTGATACTTGCTGCAATTCCATGGCCGTTTAGAGAAGCTATTACAAGACCATTATTCAGATGGTTTAATTAGTTGAAAATTATTAATAATTGAAAGTTGAAAATTAAAAAATTATACTTTATTAAACTGAGCTCTAACAACTGACAACTGACCACTCACTACAATACTATGACAGAATCCGAGCAACCGATAATACTTATTACAAACGATGATGGAATTACAGCACCAGGCATTCGCAACCTTGTGGAAGCAGTAAACGGACTTGGGCAAGTGGTGGTGGTGGCACCGGATAAACCCCAAAGCGGAATGGGTCACGCTATTACCATTGGAGTTCCGTTAAGATTGAATAAGGTGGAAGATCTGTTTGAAGGAGTTGAAAGCTGGCAAACAAGCGGTACACCTGTGGATTGTGTTAAGCTGGCTGTTGACAAGATACTGCATCGCAAGCCTGATATCTGCCTTAGCGGGATAAATCATGGTGCCAATCATTCTATAAATGTTTTGTACAGCGGTACTATGAGCGCCGCTATGGAAGCCTGTATCGAAAGTATACCCAGCATAGGATTTTCGTTACTTGATTACAGGTTTGAAGCGGATTTTACTGCATCAAAATTTTACGTGCACAAGATTGTTGAAAGCCTTTTAAAAACAACAATGGATAAGCATCTCTTATTGAATGTAAACATACCTGCTGTGCCTTTAGATGAAATGAAAGGCATTAAAATATGCCGCCAGGCCTATGCTAAATATGAAGAGGATTTTGATGAGCGCCTGGATCCACATGGAAAAAAATATTATTGGCTTACTGGTGAATTTGTAAATTTTGCTAAGGGAAATGATACCGATGTATGGGCATTGCAAAATAATTATGTAAGCGAGGTGCCCGTTCAGTTTGATCTTACTCACTATCAATTGAAAGATACGCTTGAAAAAAACTGGAACATTCAATGATCTTTAAGAAAGATAATTTTGTGTTTGGATTAGCATTAGGATTTATTGCACCAATGGTTGCTTTTGTGATCTATAAGTTTGCCAAATTCAAGTCACTTTCACTGATCGAAATGTTTCAATGGATGAAGATGAATCCGAATCTTATTACCGTTGCTATAAGTGTGTGCTTAATGGCCAATGCTATTTTGTTTACCATTTTTATCAACGGCCACAGAGATAAAACTGCCAAAGGAATTTTCGTGCTTACTATAATTTATGCAGCTATAGCGATGGGCTTTAAATATTTGTGATTAAACTTTCACGTTTCTTAAACCAGGATGATATAATTTTTATTAAAAGTGATTAAATTCCAGTCCTTCAATTAATACCAACAGGAAAATTGGTTCTATGAAATATTACATAATAGCCGGTGAAGCTTCAGGGGATCTCCATGGCAGTAATCTTATCGTTGAACTGAAAAAGTTAGATGCAACTGCTGATGTACGATGCTGGGGTGGTGATAAAATGGAAGCTGCAGGAGCTATGCTGGTAAAGCATTACAAAGATTTAGCCTTCATGGGTTTTTCCGAAGTGCTTAAAAATCTGCCGACTATTTTTAAGAATCTATCGTTCTGCAAAACAGATATATCAAAATACCAACCGGATGTTATCATCTTAATTGATTATCCCGGATTCAATTTACGAATCGCAAAATGGGCAAAGACAAATCATTACAAAGTGATCTTTTATATTTCTCCGCAAGTATGGGCATGGAAAGAAAGTCGTGTAAAGCAAATAAAAAAGTATGTAGATAAATTGCTGGTGATCTTACCTTTTGAAAAAGATTTTTACACTGCCAGGAATTACAAAGTAGAATATGTTGGGCATCCGTTGGTGAAAGTTGTTGAGCAGTTTAAACAGCAAGCAGGTAATAAGCAATTGCAAACTGATGAGAGCCAACGATCGAACAATGGATCAACGATAAATGGTGAACGATCAAACATCATTGCATTACTTCCGGGAAGCAGAAAGCAGGAGCTGAAAACTAAGTTGCCTATAATGTTGCAGGTGGCAAAGCATTTTCCTGATCACCGGTTTATAGTGGCAAAAGCTCCCGGTTTGGAAGATGATTTCTATAATACATTCCTTGCAAATTTTGAAAATGTTGATGCAGTCTCTGGCCAAACTTACCTTTTATTGATGAATGCTAAAGCTGCATTGGTCACTTCCGGCACGGCTACGCTTGAAACTGCTTTGTTTAAGGTTCCGCAGATAGTTTGTTATAAAG
>CAXSEB010000217.1:0-4451 GCA_964235805.1 uncultured Chitinophagaceae bacterium
TTGCCATTGCATTTTTCACAATGCACATACACATCAGGTAAAAAGTTCATTTCAATAACTTTCATACCGCCGCCTTCGCACACGTCGCATCTCCCGCTTTTTACATTAAAAGAAAAGCGGCCTGCTGTATAGCCACGGATCTTCGCTTCCGGAACTGCCGCAAGCAATGTTCTTATATCAGTAAAAAAACCACAGTACGTGGCGGGGTTACTTCTTGGTGTTCTGCCAATAGGCGACTGGTCAATTTCTATAACCTTATCAATATTTTCCAGCCCGGCCACTTTTGTAAATGGTAACGGGATGGCTTTGCTGTTATAGGCATGCTTGCTTAAAATAGGATAAAGTGTTTCGTTAATTAGTGTTGATTTGCCACTGCCGCTAACTCCGCTAACACAAATAAATTTTCCGAGCGGAAAAGTAGCCGTTACCTTTTTTAGATTATTTCCTGATGCTTCCTGTATGGATAAAATCTTTCCATTGCCTTTTCTTCTCTCATTTGGTACAGGTATTTTTTTATGTCCATTTAAGTAAGAAGAAGTAACAGTATTTAGTTTCAGCAATTCCCTGGGAATGCCCGCAGCAACAATTTCTCCGCCATGCTTGCCTGCTTCAGGGCCAATATCAATAAGATAATCTGCAGCCAGCATAATATCTTTATCATGCTCAACCACTAAAACGCTGTTGCCGATATTGCGAAGATTCTTTAATGCTTCAACCAGCCGTTGGTTGTCCCGCTGGTGTAGTCCAATACTTGGCTCATCCAGTATATAAGTGATGCCTTGCAGTTGGGAACCAATTTGGGTAGCCAGCCTTATCCGCTGAGATTCGCCACCACTAAGGGTTTTAGATGCCCTGTTCATAGGAAGATAGGTAAGGCCAACATCCAATAAAAATTGTAAGCGTTCTCTTATCTCTTTTAAAATATCCTTTGCAATTATATTTTGCCGGCCGTTTAAACGCTTTTCAATCTCAACAAACCAAAGCATCAGCTTATCAAGATTTAACTCGCTTAATTGCGAGATATCTTTTTCATCGATCTTAAACCCTAAGCTTTCTTTTCTCAGCCGTTTTCCGTTGCAGGTTGTGCATGGTTTTAAATGAAAATATTTTTCAACCCATGCTCTCATTCCTTCGCTGGTAGTGCTTGATGTGAACCAGCGCTTGATCATGTTTACTATTCCTTCATATTCAGTTGTATGATAAGATTTATCACTGCCATTGTTTTCATTTTCATTTTCCGTGATAACAGATTCGTTCAAATCAAATTCCACAGTATCGTTAGAAGTTGCGTCTTCATTGCCGTAAAGTAAAATATTCAATGAGTTTTTGGGCAGCTCTTTTAATGGCTTATCCAAATTTATCCTGTGTTTTTTAGCAACTTGCTGAACCTGCTTAAAAACATAGGCTTGTCGCTCTTCTCCCAAAGGCGCTATTCCGCCTTCGTTTATGCTAAGGCTCCAGTCAGGAATTATGCCATCCGGATTTACCTTATAAACACTTCCCAAACCCTTGCAAGTAGGGCAGGCGCCGTATGGTGAATTGAAAGAAAAGCTGTTTGGAGATGGTTCTTCATAGCTTATGCCGGTGTCTTCGCACATTAATTGTTTTGAATATTGAACTAAGGCATTTGCTGAGCTTGCCTGCGGCTCAATAAACATCAAATCTTTACCCAATTGTAAAGATTTTTGAACGCTCTGGCTCAATCTTACTTTCATATCATCATTTACTTGCAACCTGTCTACCACCAATTCAATATCATGAATTTTATACCTGTCTACCTGCATTTTTGCAGCAAGATCTTTCGTCTCTCCGTCAACTCTTACTTTTAAAAATCCTTTTTTTCTTACGTCTTCAAATAGTTCCCTGTAGTGTCCTTTTCTGCCTCGTACTAATGGTGCCAGTATGGAAATATTTTTATTCTTGAATCTCTTAAAAATGTTTTCGACTATTTCTTCTTCGCTCCATTTCACCATTTTTTTTCCCGTGTTGTAACTGTAAGCCTCACCAATTCTTGCAAACAGCAACCTAAAGAAATCATATATTTCGGTGATAGTGCCAACGGTGCTTCGTGGATTTTTATTAGTGGTTTTTTGTTCAATTGATATTACCGGCGAAAGTCCTGTTATTTTATCCACATCCGGCCTTTCCATATCACCAATAAATTGCCTGGCATACGATGAAAAACTTTCCATATACCTGCGCTGGCCTTCTGCATAAATGGTGTCGAACGCAAGAGAAGATTTTCCACTGCCACTTATGCCTGTAATAACAACAAGTTGATTTTTAGGAATATTAATGTCGATATTTTTAAGATTGTGCACCCTGGCGCCAAACACTTCTATAAATTCCTGGGTTTCCTTAGTAGTATCAGGAGATTTTTTTACTGCCATAACTTAAGGCGGCAAAGATAAGAACAAAGGTTTCGGTTAAAGAACATTGTGTTTATTAATGATCAGCTACCTCTGTTCGTTGCATACACTTTAAAATATTTTTGACTTCTAATATAAAATTCTACTAAATTTGTCAGCTGATGATAACAACCGCTTTATATATTTATAATTACAGTATGGCTTGTTGTTTTATGCCGTAAGGCATATCCCTTAACATTACGGCTACCCATTGGATTTCTCAACATTCTACGTCACAAATTAAATAAACACACATGAGCAACAATCTTCATTTCGACACATTGCAACTGCATGCAGGCCAGCAAATAGATCCTACCACTAAAGCAAGGGCAGTTCCGGTTTATCAAACCACTTCTTATGCTTTTGATAATTCAGAACATGCTGCAAACTTGTTCGGGTTAAAAGAGTTTGGGAATATCTATACGAGGATTATGAATCCGACAACGGACGTTTTTGAGCAACGAATGGCAGCGTTAGAAGGTGGAGTTGCCGCTTTGGCAACTGCTTCGGGTCAGGCTGCACAGTTTTTAGCTTTGAATAATATCTTACAGGCGGGTGATAATTTTATAACAACAACTTACTTATATGGCGGCACATATAACCAGTTTAAAGTAGCTTTTAAACGTCTTGGCATCGAGGTTAGATTTGCAGATGGTGATGATGTAGAAAGTTTCGTAAAGCATATAGATAAGAATACCAAAGCAATCTATCTTGAAACTATTGGCAACCCACGATTGAATATACCTGACTTTAAGAAGTTTTCCGACCTTGCCAAAGAGTACGATCTGCCATTGATTGTAGCTAATACATTTGGTGCAGCTGGATATCTTTTCCGTCCTCTTGAACATGGGGCGAATATTGTTGTTGAATCTGCCACTAAGTGGATTGGCGGCCATGGTACAACTATCGGCGGAGTAATTGTTGATGGCGGAAATTATAATTGGGGTAACGGCAAGTTCACACAATTTACTGAACCAAGTGAAGGTTATCATGGCTTAAAATTTTGGGACATTTTCGGCGAAGGCAATCCTTTAGGTATGCCAAATGTGGCTTTTATCATTCGGGCAAGAGTGGAGGGTTTAAGAGATTTTGGATCTTCGCAGGCACCTTTCAACTCATTCTTATTACTACAAGGTCTTGAAACACTTTCTCTGCGCATGCAGCGCCATGTAGATAATACGTTGATTCTTGCGCAGTGGCTGGAAGAACATGAACAAGTTGAGTTTGTGCAATACCCGGGGCTTGCAAGCAGCCCATACAATCAATTGGCTAAACAATATTTACCCAACGGCTTTGGTGGTGTGCTGAACTTTGGTATAAAAGGAGAAAAAACAAATGCAAGCAAATTTATTGATTCATTAAAGCTTATAAGTCATTTGGCAAATGTCGGCGATGCTAAAACATTGGCAATTCATCCATCTTCAACCACGCATGAGCAATTAAGTTTGGACGAGCAAATAACTGCGGGTGTTCAACCTAATCAAATAAGAATCAGTGTTGGCATTGAGCACATTGATGATATAAAAGCAGATCTTCAACAGGCCTTTGAAAAGGTCTTTGAAAAAGATTTAGTTGTTTAACTAAAGAGTGGAAGTAAAGGGTTAGAAAGATAAGATTCACTTTTCTACTTTTATCATAACTGACTATAAAAATTGACAGCAAAGATATTTAATTGCGACAAGCCTCTGGCTCTTGAAAGCGGTGTGATTCTGCAGCGGTATCATTTAGCGTATACTACCTATGGTAAATTAAATAAAGCAAAAGATAATGTTGTATGGGTGTTTCATGCGCTTACAGCAAACAGCGACCCTGCTGAATGGTGGCATGGCCTTGTGGGTCAGGATAATTTTTTTAGTCCAGGCGAGTACTTTATTGTTTGTGTAAATATGCCGGGCAGTTGCTATGGCAGCATCGGGCCGCTGGATGTAAATGTTGAGTCAGGTGAAGCTTACTATTACAATTTTCCCTGGTTTACTGTACGGGATATGGTTCATGCGTATGGGCCTTTGAAGAAGTATTTGGGGATAGAAAAAATCCATATTG
>CAXSEB010000218.1:0-4422 GCA_964235805.1 uncultured Chitinophagaceae bacterium
TTTAAAAGTAAGCCACGCCCACGATCTTATTAATAGTGCCCTTAATAATATAAAATTACCTGTGGAAGAAAAACAAGGCAACCTGCAGATTGAGCTTACAGCCGAGGATGATAAAATAATGGCAGATGAAGTTCATTTCACCAATCTTATAAATAACTTGTTAGATAACGCTGTTAAATATTCAAAAGAGAATCTTGTTATAAAAGTTTTCACCGGCAACATATCTAATCAACTAAGAATTAAAATTGAAGATAATGGTATTGGAATGAGCAAGGAAACACTTAGTAGAATATTCGAAAAATTTTACAGAGCCCACACCGGCAACCTGCATAATGTAAAAGGATTTGGCTTAGGCCTAAGCTATGTGAAAACGCTTGTTAAAGCACATCACGGTAAAATTAAAGCAGAGAGTACCCTTGGCAAGGGCTCTTGTTTTACTATTGATATTCCTCTTGTAAATACATAGGCAATTTCCAGCCTTTATTTTTTCTAACAATTTAGCTATCTACGTATTCTAGTATGGAAAATACTGCCCTCACCCACCAAGTGTATTTACGGTGGATAAAAAATATTCGTTTATAGTTGTCTTAGTGGGAAAAAGTGTTATTTTGTGGAGGTTTATTTTTCCTTCTACATAATTCATTGTAAATGATAGGTTTTATTGGCGAATATGAAGCTACTTTAGATACTAAAGGAAGATTTCTATTGCCATCAGGGTTTAAAAAGCAATTACCTGAAGGAGGAGAACATTTTGTTGTTAATCGTGGCTTTGAGAAATGCCTTAGCCTTTACCCGATGAAAAGCTGGAAACCCATTTTCACCGAAATCAGTGATCTTAACGACTTTGATCCCAAAGTAAGACAGTTTCGGCGCTACTTTTTAAATGGTGCCACCCAGCTTGAACTGGACAGTGCAAACAGGTTATTATTACCAAAAAATTTAATGGAATATGCAGGGTTGGAAAAAGATATTGTATTGGTTTCAGCAGTAAACAAAATTGAGATTTGGGATAAAAATAAATATCAACAGTTCTTTGAAACTTTTTCTCCGGATGCCTTTAGCAACCTGGCAAAGGAAGTAATGGCGGCTGATCAAAACAAACCATCCTAAAATGCAAAAAGGCATATACCATGTGCCCGTTATGGTATGTGAGGTAATAAATGGATTGCAGGTAAAGCCGGAAGGCATATATGTAGATTGCACGTTTGGCGGCGGCGGCCACAGCAAAGCCATTCTTTCAGCACTTGGCAGCAAAGGAAGATTGTTTGCATTTGATCAGGATGAGGATGCGAAAGAAAGTATTCCTGGTGATGTACGCTTCACTTTTATTCCTCACAATTTTGGGCATTTACAACGTTTTTTAAGGCTTCACAAAATAACGCAGGTAGATGGAGTATTAGCTGATCTTGGTATTTCAAGTCACCAGGTTGATGAAGCTGAAAGAGGTTTTTCTTTTCGTTTTGATGCTCCGCTGGATATGAGAATGGATCAGCGCCAGGAACTGACTGCGGCAAAAGTGGTAACCAAATATCCTGAAGAAAGGCTACATAAGATATTTGAGCAGTACGGCGAAGTAACAAATGCTAAAACCCTCGCCAAAATAATCGTTGAAACAAGAAGTTCAGCCTCATTACAATCCATACCCGATTTTAAAAAGATGATACATCCGGTAGTAAAAGGTAATCCCAACAAATATTTTGCCCAGGTATTTCAGGCATTAAGAATTGAGGTGAATAATGAACTGGGTTCTTTAAAAGAAATGCTTAAGCAATTGCCAGGGATTTTACATGCAGGCGCACGTGTAGCCGTTATTACTTTTCACTCGTTGGAAGATAGGGTTGTAAAGAATTTTTTTAAATATGGAAATTTAGAAGAAGTTGAAAGTGATGAAGTGTATGGAACAAAGCCAGAAAAAGTGTTCAATATAATTACCAGGAAACCCATGATTGCGGGTAAAGAAGAAATCGAAAAGAATTCAAGGGCAAGGAGCGCAAAGCTGCGCATTGCAGAAAGATGTTAAAGTAGATAAGGGCTAAAATAGAGATTTGTAAATTGATAATTAAAACGATTGCATGTTTGTTTAAGAACCTGTTTTTGTTTCAGCTGTCTTTTCAATCATCGGTGTAAATACTAGCAGGCAGATGAATAAAAATAACACACAGGAAAAAAAGTCAAACTTAAAAACAGATTGGAAAAAGCTGATCTATCAAAGGTGGATTGTAAAAAACGTTCCTTTTTTTTTGTTCCTGGCAATGTTAACTGTAGTGTATATAGCTAACGGGCATTATGCCGATAAAAATATAAGAAAGATAAATGCACTTGATAAGCATTTGAAAGAAATGGAATATGAATTTAAAACTATTAAAAGGGATTTAATTTTTAGAAGTAAAGAAAGCGAAGTGATAAAAGCTGTTGAACCACTAGGTTTAAAAGAGCTTCTTACTCCTGTAATAAAAATAGCAGACAGTACTAATCAATAACGAGCAATTGGATGTAAAAAAGGACATATTATGGAGAGTTTATTTATGCTTCATCTGCATAATACTTTTAAGCTTTATTGTAATTGGCAGAACAATTTATATTCAGCGGGTGCAAGGTGCTTATTGGAAGAATATGAGCGATAGCCTGCATCTGAAGTACATACCAATTAATGCAGAAAGAGGAAGTATATACAGTGAAGATGGAAATATGCTAAGCACTTCAGTACCTGTTTTTGATATTTATATTGATTTTGGGGCTGATGGGTTAAGAGAGAAAAACGGAAAAAGGTTTTACGACAATATCGATTCACTAAGCAGCTCTCTTGCCGCATTGTTTGATGATGGTTCTGCGGCCAGTTATAAAAAACGCTTACTATTTGCTTATACGCACGATGAACGCTACTATCCTCTTAAAAAGAAAATTTCGTTTGAGCAGTATAAGCAGTTGCGAAACTTTGCATTAGTAAAGGAAGGACGAAATAAAAGCGGGTTTATCATTGATGTAAGAGATAACCGGGTTAATCCTTATGTGTTGCTTGCCAACCGGACTATCGGTCTCTCACGCGGTGATACCAGTAAAAACGTAGGGTTAGAAAGAGCGTATGATAGCTTGTTGAAAGGTGAAAAGGGTCAACGTTTAATGCGTTATATGGCCGGAGCATATATTCCCGTGGATGGAGCTGAAATTGATCCTGAAAACGGTAAAGATATCATAACAACTATTGATACTTACATGCAGGATGTTGCGGAAAATGCATTGATGAAGATGATGATTGAAAATAACTCCCGACATGGAACATGTATCGTAATGGAAACCCAAACAGGTAAGATAAAGGCTATTGCCAACCTGGGTAAAAGACCCGATGGCGCTTACCTGGAAGATTATAATTATGGTATTGGTAAAAGAACTGAGCCCGGCTCAATTTTTAAGCTTGCAACTTTATTAGCGCTGTTACAAGATAAATATATTGATACTAATACCATAGTGGATTGCGAAGGAGGACACAAATCGTTTTATGGGTTACGCATAAGAGATTCTCATTTAGGTGCAGGAAACTTAACTGTAAAAGAAGCATTTGCAAGATCATCAAATGTTGCCTTTGCAAAACTTGTTGAACAATATTACCATAATCAACCTTTTAAGTTTACTGATCATTTACATAATCTAAGATTAGATACACTCACCGGCGTGGATATTGTTGGCCAGGCAGCTCCTCTTATAAAAAAGCCAAATGGAAAATACTGGACAAAAACCACATTACCTTTTATGGCGCATGGCTACGAAGAACTGATTACGCCTTTACACATGTTAATGGTATATAATGCGGTTGCCAATCATGGCAAAATGATGAAGCCATACCTGGTAAACTCGATCATGGAAAGAGGCATAGAAATTAAATCGTTTTCTCCTAAAGTAGTAGTTGAAAAGATTTGTGACGATGAAACTCTTGGCAAATTAAAAGGCTGCTTGCTTGATGTAGTGGAAAGTGAACATGGGACGGCGCACTTGCTAAAAAATGACGTGTATTCTTTTGCAGGTAAAACCGGCACAGCGGTAACAGCACTGGATAATAAGGGATATAATAAAGCCAATAAGATCTATCAATCCTCATTTATCGGGTATTTTCCTGAAGATAAACCGATGTATAGTATAGCAGTCGTTATCCAAAATGGCAACGAATCCAGGCTGGCATATGGAGGCGTTGTTGCAGCACCGGTTTTTAAAGAAGTGGCTGATAGAATTTATGCCACCAGTGTTTCTGATAAGCCATTCTTTAACTCGCCGCTTGTTAACGATAGCATTATTTACAAATATTGTGGTTTAAAATCGGACATGAATGAAGTTCTAAATGTTTTCAATATTCCTTCTCTTGATTCTTCAACCGGCGGCTACTGGCGAAATATCAACCTGTATAATAACAAAGCGATAGTCAAATCTTTG
>CAXSEB010000219.1:0-4403 GCA_964235805.1 uncultured Chitinophagaceae bacterium
GACCCTCAGAATCACAATCTGATGCTCTAACCAACTGAGCTACAACCACCGTTTTGTACAGTCAAAAATAATTAAAATAATCGTACCTGCTAAAAAATTACATTTTGTTTCGCCTGTGTAAAGTTGTTTATTTGCACACTTTTTATGCATTGGTATAATTATCTTGTTACAATTATTTTATCCGGGTTTATTGGTTGGATAATAATAGGAGCTTCAATTAAGATGATGTTTTATCCAAGGCATCCGGTTAACTTTTTCGGCTATAAATTACAGGGTATTTTTCCAAAAAATAAAGTGCTTATTGCTGACATGCTTGGTAATATGGTTAGTACAGACCTGTTGCCGTTTAATGATATTGAACAAAGAATAACGAGTAAAGAAAATCTTGAAAAACTAAAGCCTGAAATAGAAAAGCATGTTGATGCTTTTCTCAACCACAAACTACGGGATGTGTTCCCAATACTGTCTAAGTTTATCGGTGTTAAAACTTCCAACCAGCTAAAAGAAGCATTTTTAGTTGAACTTGAAAGTATCTTTCCGGTGATGATAAATACTTATATGCTGCAATTGAAAAACGATATTGATCTTAAGAAAGTTGTATCAGATAAGGTTGAAGGATTCTCTAATGAAAAGCTTGAATCGATCTTAAGGCAAATGACCAAAAAGGAATTTCAATTTTTAAAGCTTGCCGGAGCCTTGTTTGGCGGTATTGTTGGTGCAGTACAAATATTAATTAATATCGTAACCCACTAACAGTTTCATATTTACATACAAAGTGTTATTTTGCATTAGCCAATTGTAAGCAACCTAACATGTGTTATATAAATTTAGATTAGGGTTGATTAATTATTTTTTAACTACAAAAAACTATAACAAATGAAACATTTATTTAAAGCTGCTACTTACAAAACGATTGTAACTTTTTTCCTGTTAAGCTTGATCCAGGTAATGGTTTTTGCGCAGGATAGTTCCACATCTACCTCACAAACAAGCACCACCACCACTACACAGGAACACACCTGGTACACTCAGCCGTGGGCATGGGTTGTAGGAGGTGCAGTATTGTTGCTTTTAATTGCAGCACTTGTTCGCAGTAACAATTCGTCGTCTGGTAGTGGTACTACAGATAAAGTTACCTATACAAAAACTACTGAAACAGATACTAATCCGTAACTGTTTCATAATAATAAATTATGTTAGCTGCGACGAGGTTGCAGCTATTTTTTTATGTATTAGTGAGTAATTGTTTAACGTAATGCTATTTGTAACATTTATATTGATGATGACTGTTTGAAAAAACTTTTACTTTGTCAATCTAAAGAAGCGTGTTTCATGAATAAAATAGTTTTTAAGAGGCTATTGCCTCATTTGATTGCTGTAGCCATATTTTTAATCGTAGCTGTTATTTATTGTAAACCTGCATTGCAAGGCAAAGTGGTGCAGCAACATGATACGCAAGGCTGGCGGGGGATGAGCCAGCAGTCTATGGAGTTTCATGAAAAGTATGGATACTACCCTTTATGGACGAATAGCATGTTTAGCGGCATGCCGGCTTACCAGATCGCCTTCGATCCCAAGACATCTATTCAGGTAGGCTATCTTCAAACTGTTTTAACATTAGGCCTTCCATTACCTGTAAGCTTTTTCTTTCTGGCATGTATATGCTTTTACTTTCTGTGTGTGGTTTCGGGAGCAAATGCATGGGTAAGTATTATTGGAGCATTGGCGTATGCTTATTCTACCTTTAACGTAGTTATAACTGCTGTTGGTCACAATACTCAAATGCTATCTCTTGGGTTAGCTCCGGCGGTTATTGCTGGAGTGCTATTACTATATCAACAGAAATTCTGGGCAGGATTCTCAGTTACTGCACTTTTTACTGCATTACTTATCGGGCAGAACCATGTGCAAATGGTTTATTATACTTTAATAATTATCGGCTTTTTAACAATAGCTTTTTTAATAGAATCTTATAGACATAAAAACATAATACCAGGCCTAAAAGCTGTAGCGATAGCAGCGGCCGCAGGATTGTTAGGTCTTGCTTGCAATGCTGTTACAATGATGCCCACTTATGAATACGCAAAAGAGACCATGCGGGGCGGAAGATCTGAGTTAACCATAGGAAAAGATAAAAGCGTTAAAACAAAGGGAGGGCTGGATAAAGATTATGCATTTAAGTATAGTGTAGGTATAGCCGAAACCTTTACATTATTCAGCCCCGGTATTTATGGTGGAAGTAATGGCGGAAAAGAATATTCATCCTCAAAGTTTGCGGAAAAACTCAGCGAAGCAGGAGTCCCTGAAGATAATGCTATACAAATGGCAAATGGCTATTCCTATTGGGGTGAACAGCAGCCAACATCAGGCCCTGCCTATGTCGGCGCTGTAATTTGCTTCCTGTTTATTTTTGCGATGGCCTATCTTAAAACGTGGCATAGGTGGTGGCTTATTGCAGCAAGTGTCTTTGGAATATTATTAGCATGGGGAAACAATTTTCAATCATTTAATTACTTTCTGTTTGATCATCTTCCTCTATATAATAAATTTCGGGCGCCTGCCTGGGGTTTAATAATAGCCCAATTTTGTTTCCCTTTTGGCGCAGTGTTAGGAATAAATAAATTGATCATCGAAACAAATTGGAATCAAGCATGGCAGAAATTAAGATTATCCGCAATCATTTCCGGGGTATTTCTACTTTTACTCTGTGCATTTTATTTTACATCCGGCTTTGCAGGTACGAGAGATAAAGACATTAAAGAACAATTCAAGCAAAGCATGCTTCAGCAGACACCTGCCGGACAGCAGCCATCACCGCAATTACTGCAGCAGGCAGATCAATTTAGCCGGGATTTGGTTGCCGCTTTACATACTGACAGGAAGGGTTTAATGGGTGGAGACCTGCTGAGAACAATCTTATTAATTGGTTTAGCTGCAGTGTTAATTGGGTTATTTATAAAAAAGAAAATAAATTTATGGATACTTATTGGCGGTTTATTAGTCCTTTCTACTTACGACTTGCTTGGTGTTGATTCCAGGTATCTTAGTGAAGATAATTTTGTGGAAGACACCGATTTTGAATCAGCCTTTACTTCTACAGAAGCAGATCAGCAAATTTTAAAAGATCCGGACCACCGTAATTTTCGTGTGTTCAATTCCTCCGTAGATCCATTTAATGATGCAAGTACATCTTTTCATCATAACTCAGTTGGCGGTTATCATCCTGCCAAGCTTGCTTTGTACCAGGATATAATTGAGCACCAGCTAAGCAAAGGAAACATGAATGTGTTTAACATGCTAAACACAAAATACTTTATCGTTCAAAACCCGCAAACCGGTAAACCATCAGCACAACTAAACCCCGGTGCTTTTGGAAATGCATGGCTGGTAAAGGGCATTAAATTTGTAAAAAATGCAGACGAAGAAATGCTTGCATTAGACAGTACTGACCTGAAAGACACAGCAGTTGTTGACAGAGCATTTTCTGCTGATATTAAAATGCAACCTCGATTTGATCCGGGGGCAACAATTAAGCTTAGGGAAAATTTAAATGATAAGATTGTATATGATTATAATGGCGCTGCGCCGCAATTTGCGGTGTTTAGTGAAGTTTATTACAATCATGGCTGGAATGCTTATGTAGATGATAAAAAACTACCTTATGTAAAAGTAAATTATGTTTTACGCGGAATGAGTTTGCCTGCAGGTAAGCATGTTATTGAATTCAGGTTCGAGCCAACATCGTTTACTACCGGCAGAACAATTAGTATTTGGAGCAATATTATTGTGATGATCTCAATCATTGCCGCAATATTTTTTTACTTCAGAAAACGAAAAGTGCCTCACAGCACTTTATAGAAAAAAGGTTTATTGCTTATTATTCTCGGGGCGTATTTTACTATGCGGAAAACATTTGCCGTATATTGTTTTACATTTTTTAATGAGTAATATTTTATAAAAAAGATTTGACCAATAAGGCATAAAACGAAAAAAACCGGTATTTCAATTACGTACATTGTTAAAATAAAAAGAAACCATCTAACGCCAAACTGTTTTCTTATTCTAACCACATTCGACAGCATGATTTGCAAACCCTTCCTGTCATAAAGATTATGGTAACCTTTGCCCGAAGCACCAAAAATTTTATTTGCAGTCTCTCCCTGCAAATGCACAATATTAATGTTTCCAAATATGCAAAGCTTGCCTTGTTTTCCTAAACGGTAACACCACTCAGCTTCTTCGGCATAAAGAAAAAAATCTTCATCAAGTAAGCCAGCTTTTTCAATAGCAGTTTTTTTTACCATTAAAAATGCCCCATTTATCCAGTCAACTTCCACAACAGATGTAGCTTCCGGCACATTTGGTTTTTTTACCTGCAGAAATAAAGCGATCAGTTTTAAAAA
>CAXSEB010000220.1:0-977 GCA_964235805.1 uncultured Chitinophagaceae bacterium
GAAGTAATCCTTTTTTGAAAGGTTTAAGCGTAACTATTCCTTATAAAGAGCAGGTGTTGCCATACGTTACACAATTATCTAATGAAGTAAAAATTATTGGGGCAACAAACAGCATTAAGATCTACGGTGAAAATTTAACCGCCTTCAACACTGATATAATTGGATTTGAAAAATCGTTTGTTACATGCTTAAAGCCACATCACAAAAAAGCTTTACTATTAGGTACTGGTGGCGCTTCTAAAGCGGTACAATACGTTTTAGATAAATTGCACATGCAATTCTTAACAGTTTCACGAAACGAATCCTCGCAGGACAAAACAATAACTTATAGCCAGCTTAACAAAGAAGTAATACAGCAGCATCATATTATTATAAATTGTACGCCATCAGGAATGTGGCCAAACGATAATGATTGTCCTCAAATTCCGTATAACTTATTAACGCCTGAACATTATGCTTTTGACTTAGTGTATAAGCCAGCTAAAACTTTGTTTTTACAGAAAGCTGAAGAACAGGGAGCGGCTATAAAAAACGGCTATGATATGCTAATAATACAGGCAGAAGAAAGCTGGAAACTATGGAACAGCTGATTACTTAAGTTAATCAGGGATTATTAATAGTAAGCGCATGAGTAAGATCAACAATATCTAAAAAGTTAGCAGTTGTTGGTGCCAAAGCATTTGCCTTCATAAGATTTTTCCATTTCTTTACTTTTTCATTCCAAACCGGGTTAGGTGGATATTGATCATCTGATGAAACAATTAAGGAAGCTACTTTTGAAGACACTTTTACCGGCAGGCCTTGTGGGCCGCAAATAGTTATATATTTCTTTCCAGTAAGCCCAGGCTTAGCATCATTTGTTTCTTTATTAAGAATATCATTTTGACTGAATTGAGTTTCCTCATTTTCACTTGTTTTAGGTATTGTAATTATGTCTTCTTTGGCGGAAGAATTTTTTTCAGTACCTGTTTGTGAAA
>CAXSEB010000220.1:987-4391 GCA_964235805.1 uncultured Chitinophagaceae bacterium
TTTTATTTGTTTTGGTTGCATTATTTACCCAAAAGAATACACTGAAAAATACTATGGCAACTGCAGCAGCAGCCAAACTGAAATAAAAAGACTTTTGATATTTTCCTATGTGTTTTACAGTAAAATTATTCTGATTCACCCCATCCAAAGCACTTACAACTTTTTGCCAGCTTCCAGATGGGGGCGTAACCTCGTAATTATACATTTTGTCCTTTAAGCTATCCATGTTCAAATCTTTTAAGTTCTGGTAATATTCAACCTGTTCTCAACCATCTTTTTAAGAACGTTTTTTGCTCTTGCTAATTGTGATTTGCTGGTTCCTTCGTTTATTCCTAACATTTCGGCAATCTCTTTATGAGAATATCCTTCTATTACATGCAAATTAAAAACTGCCCTGTAACCTGGAGATAACTCATGTATCATCGCCATAATATCTCTTTCAGCAAGATTATCTAAAACATTAAATTCTTTATCTTCTATAGTTTGTTCCTGTGTATCAGTAACACTATACATATTTACCTTTCTCCTGAAATGTTCAATCGACGTGTTAACAAAAATCCTTCTTATCCAGCCTTCAAAAGAACCTTCTCCTCTAAACTTATTCAAGTTATTGAAAACTTTAATAAAACCTTCCTGCAAAAGATCCTGTGCATCATCTGCATTTCCGGAATATCTTAAACAAACCGCATACATTTTTGGAGAGAAGCGATGGTATAACATCTCCTGAATCTGGCGATCCCCTTTTAAACTTCCGTGTATTAAGTCGTAATCGTTTAAAGTATGGTTGCTTTTTGACTCCAAGTTTAGCGTATATCTAATAGTTATGATGATGGTTTAAGTAATCAACTAATCTTTCGACGGCTTTTTTTCTATGGCTAAACCTATTTTTTTCTGCCAAATCCATCTCTGCAAAAGTCTTATCTGAGCCAAGGGGCATAAATACCGGATCGTACCCAAAACCTTTTTCTCCTCTTCTGTTTACAATAATAGTGCCTTTACAAATTCCTTCGAACAGATATTCTTTTCCATTAACAATTAGAGAGATTACAGTTCTAAACTGCGCATTTTTATTTTGTTTATTCTTAAGGTGGTACAATAACTTATCAATATTATTTTTAAACGATCCGTCATCTGCATAACGTGCACTTTTTACGCCTGGCTTTCCGTTTAAAGCCTCTGCCTCAAGGCCAGTATCTTCGCTGAAACAATTTATTTTGGTGAGATTATATATAATGGTTGACTTTTCAGTTGCATTCTTCTCCAATGTATCATGCGGCTCAGGTATTTCTATATTTACTCCTGCTTCTTTTAGCGTCCTGATATGGTAACGGTCGTCCAATATACTTCTTAGTTCCTCAGCTTTGTGGGCATTATTAGTGGCAAATATTAAATCTTGCATATGGCTATTGCATGGAAAATAAGACTTTTAGCGACTCCCACAACTGCCTTTTAAAAGCAGGATCATCTTTAATTATGTATAGTGATGGAATAGAAACATACTTTTTTTGCTTATAATGTTGTAGCTGGAAAAGAGGAATTTTAAAGGGCAATTCTAACTCAGAAAGTTCAATGCCGCATATAATTATTACCTGTGCTTCTAAAATATCCGGAATATCCTTGAGCTTTTGTTTGTCTAATTCATAAAAATTTACAATGGCAATATCTTCCATGCTTAGTTTACATGCGCTTCAACAAGTGTATGTTTATACAGGTTTGCAATAGAACTTGGCGGAAGTATAATATTTTTTAAGGTCATGATTGATAGACAGCCTCGACTTTTTTTTGTTTCTTTGCTTTTATTTAAAAGACTATGATAGCAGCTGCGGATTTTAATATAACAAAGGTAGAAAGAAGCAAACTTAACGCAATCACCTTAGAGAATCTTCCTTTCGGGAAATACTTTACTGATCATATGCTGGAAGTTGATTATGAAGACGGTGAATGGAAAACACCTGAAATAAAGCCTTATCAACCTTTGCTTTTATCACCTTCTGTTGCCGCCTTACACTATGGCCAGGCAATATTTGAAGGCGTAAAGGCATATAAGAATGATAGCGGAGAAGCAATAATTTTCAGGCCTTATGAAAATTTTAAGCGCTTTAACATTTCAGCGGAAAGAATGGAAATGCCTCTTGTCCCGGAAGAAATCTTTATAGAAGGTTTAAAGCAGCTGGTACAATTAGATAAAAACTGGATACCGAAAGAGCCTCATCATTCTTTATACATAAGACCACTAATGTTTAGCAGTGATGAAATGATAGGCGTAAGGCCTAGTGAGAAGTATAAATTTATGATTATACTAAGCCCGACAGGTCCTTACTACGTTGCGCCTATGAAAATTATGGTGGAAGAAAAATACGTGAGAGCTGTGCCGGGAGGAGTTGGATTCGCTAAAAATGCAGGTAATTATGGCGCTGCGATGCATCCAACCGCTGAGGCTAAAAGGAGGGGCTTTGACCAGGTTTTGTGGACGGATGCTTTTGAGCATAAATATGTACAGGAATGCGGCACAATGAATGTTTTTTTTATAATAGGAGACATCGCTTATACGCCAGACCTGGAATCGGGCACTATACTTAACGGTGTTACGCGGGAAAGCGTAATTACATTGTTAAAGGAAGCAGGATTAAAAGTTGTTGAACGCTCGCTTAATATAGATGAAATAGTAATTGCGTACAAAGAAGGCAAGTTATTGGAAGTATTCGGTACGGGCACTGCCGCTACTATCTCTATGATTAAACAATTATGTTACAGAGATGTGTTAATGAATTTCAAGGTAGATGATTGGAAAATAGCTCCACAAATTAAAGAGAGAATGACTCAAATTAAAGAAGGGAAGGCTGAAGACATCTACAAATGGATGTTAATGGTATAACAATCAGGTGATGTAATATTGATTCTCAAGTATTTCACTTAGGTACCTCTAATATAAATTTTGGTATTTCACAATGTGCAGCATACCTTTGCCGTCCAAAAAAATAAGGTTACGTAATGCCTACAATTCAGCAATTAGTTAGAAAAGGAAGAGAGATTATAAGAGCAAAAAGCAAATCAAGGGCTTTAGATAGTTGCCCTCAACGCCGCGGTGTTTGTACAAGAGTATATACTACCACTCCTAAAAAACCTAACTCCGCTTTGCGCAAAGTTGCTAAGGTAAGGCTTACTAATAAAATTGAAGTTATCGCTTATATTCCCGGCGAAGGGCATAATCTTCAGGAACACTCAATTGTTTTGATACGTGGAGGAAGGGTAAAAGATCTTCCTGGTGTTCGTTATCATATTGTTCGTGGCAGCTTAGATACAGCAGGTGTTAAAGACAGGAAGAAAAGCCGCTCAAAATATGGCACCAAGAAAGAGAAAGCAAAAAAGTAGTAACTACTAAGTTCTAATAAATAAACAAATTA
>CAXSEB010000221.1:0-1382 GCA_964235805.1 uncultured Chitinophagaceae bacterium
GTTTTAGGTCACCTTTTAAAATAAGATAGTGCAAATGGAAGGTTTTATGGCGAAGTAAAAAGTACAGAGAATTCCATAATAGTTGATGGAGATGAAGTAAAGATATACGCACAAAAAGACCCTGCACAAATTCCCTGGGGCTCGCATGGAGTTGATGTGGTTATTGAAAGCACCGGCTTCTTTACTGACAAAGCAAAGGCTGAAGCGCATTTAAAAGCTGGTGCCAAAAAAGTGGTTATATCTGCGCCGGCAACAGGTGATTTAAAAACTGTAGTATTTAATGTCAACCACAATATTTTAGATGGCAGCGAAACAATTATCTCCTGCGCATCGTGCACAACCAACTGTCTTGCCCCAATGGCAAAAGTATTGAACGACAGTTACGGAATTGTTGCTGGATTTATGACAACTATACATGCTTATACTAATGATCAAAACACCCTTGATGCGCCTCATCCAAAAGGTGATCTTCGTCGTTCAAGAGCTGCTGCTGCTAACATAGTTCCTAACAGCACAGGTGCTGCTAAAGCAATTGGTTTGGTTCTTCCGGAGTTAAAAGGAAAACTTGATGGAAGCGCTCAGAGAGTTCCCGTAATTACAGGTTCAATAACTGAGTTAACAACCATACTTAATAAAACAGTTACTATTGAAGAAGTAAATGCTGCTATGAAGGCCGCTTCAAATGAAAGCTATGGCTATACCGAGGATGAGATTGTAAGCACTGATGTTATAGGAAGCACCTTCGGATCTCTGTTTGATGCAACGCAAACAAAAGTTATTACCGTTGGAGATAAGCAAATGGTAAAAACCGTAAGCTGGTATGATAACGAAATGAGCTATGTAAGTCAATTAGTACGCACAGTTCACTTCATCGCTGGATTGATAAAATAAAAATTAAACCTTCAAAAAATCTTAACAACCGCAGGTAGCCTCTGCGGTTTTTTGTTACCTCTGGTTTTCTGAACTAATAAATTAAGTAATCTCACCAATGAAATTCTAATAGATGTTCGATCTGTAATTTTATGTACAGGTTTAAATAAAACCAGGCAATTAATAATCGAAATAAAAAGTAAATTATGAGTAAATCTTTAGACTATAATTTTAAAGACAAGAAGGCGCTTATCCGTGTAGACTTCAACGTTCCCTTAGATGACACTTTTAGCATTACAGATGATACCAGGATGCGATCATCAATCCCAACCATAAAGAAAATATTAAGCGATGGTGGAAGTGCTATCCTGATGTCGCACTTTGGCAGGCCTAAAGATGGACCAACTGAAAAGTATTCTTTAAAACATTTATTACCACATCTAAGTGAATTATTAAATACAACAAATGGCGATGACCAACGATTAGTGATAAATGTGATGTTTGCAAATGAT
>CAXSEB010000221.1:1392-2095 GCA_964235805.1 uncultured Chitinophagaceae bacterium
TGCATAGGCGAAGAAGCAATGATCAAAGCAAAGGAATTAAAGCCTGGTGAAGTTTTGTTGCTGGAAAATCTTCGCTTTTATAAAGAAGAAGAAAAAGGTGATGAAGGCTTTGCAGAAAAATTAAGCAAGCTTGGAGACGTATATGTAAACGATGCGTTTGGTACAGCTCATAGGGCACATGCTTCCACTGCGGTTATTGCAAAATATTTTAGTACGGATAATAAAATGTTTGGATTGCTGATGGAAGGTGAAGTGCTTAATGCAGAAAAAGTGATGCACAATGCAGAAAAGCCGTTTCTTGCAATAATAGGCGGAGCAAAGGTTTCAGATAAGATACTTATTATTGAGAACCTGCTTAACAGGGCAACAGATATCATCATCGGCGGTGGAATGGCCTATACATTTTACAAAGCGCAAGGCGGTAAAATTGGTAATTCGTTATGTGAAGATGACCGGCTTGAAACGGCAAAAGAATTACTGACAAAAGCTTGCGAAATGTTTAGTAGTAATTCGTAATTCAAAAACCATTTTATGGAACGGTCCTATGGGAGTTTTTGAAATGCCGAAGTTTAAGCATGGAACAAAAGCTATAGCTATAGCAATTGCTGATGCTACCAGCTCCGGCGCTTTCTCGTTAGTTGGCGGAGGTGACAGCGTTGCTGCATTAAATCAATTCGGGCTTGCCGATAAAGTAAGTTTTGTT
>CAXSEB010000221.1:2121-4387 GCA_964235805.1 uncultured Chitinophagaceae bacterium
GGAATAGCTGCTATAAATGCATAGGTAGTCTCATTATCAAAATCAGCGTTTTGTCAGTTAAACCAATCTTGGTACTTCATTTGATAAAACATTACTTTTGAAAAAATTAAAACATAAAACATGAAATCAAGAACAGGTTTATTTGTTATATTAGGTATTGTAGCCTTATTGCTTTTTATGGGCTGTGGAGCATACAACGGTTTAGTTGGTGTGGACCAGGAAGTTAAAGGGAAATGGGGTAATGTTGAAACCAACTATCAAAGAAGAACAGATCTTTATAACAGTGTTATTAAAACAATACAAGGGTCAGCTAATTTTGAAAAGTCAACTTTAAAAGAAGTAATTGCAGCTCGTGCACGGGCTACTTCCATTAATGTGAATTTAGATGACTCAGCAAGTCTCGGTCAGTTTCAACAGGCACAGGCTGGTTTACAAAGTTCATTTGCCAGGTTAATGGCTGTTGCTGAAGCTTATCCTGATATCAAAACAACAAAGGCATTCCAGGATTTTCAAACTCAGATTGAAGGAACAGAGAACCGCATAAATGTTGCACGGCAGGATTATAATGGCTCTGTTCAAAATTATAACTTAAGTGTAAAAAGGTTTCCCAACGCCATATTTGCCGGTATTTTCGGCTATCGCGAAAAAGCATTTTACAGATCTGATGCAGGAAGCAACAAAGCACCTGATGTGAATTTTGATATTAAATAAATCAGGTATAATAAATGTTTCCCTTCCGTAAAAAGAAAGAATTCTTTTCCAGTATTGATAATGAGAAAATAGTAAAAGCTATTCGTAATGCTGAAATGCGCACTAGTGGCGAGATTAGGGTTTTTGTTGAAAGCAGGTGCCGCTTTATAGATGCAATGGATAGAGCGCTTGAAATTTTCGATAATCTAAAAATGGAACAAACTGAATTTAGAAATGCCGTGTTACTTTATGTTGCATTAAAAGATCACCAGTTAGCGGTTTATGGTGATAAAGGGATAAATGAAAAAGTAGGAGACGAATTTTGGAATGCAGCCGTAGTAAAAATTTTATCGCATTTTAACAATGAAGATTATGCTACCGGCATAAGCGCTTGCGTTACTGAAATTGGTGAATCATTGCAGCAACACTTTCCATACGATAAAGAAGTAGATAAAAATGAGCTTCCTGATGAGATTGTATTTGGCAGGTAGTGCATTTCTGTAAGCCGTAAGGTGAGCTTACGGATGTGAGGTTAATTAAAAAATTAATGAAGAAACTTTTCCTGATATTTTTACTCTTATCTGCGCAACAGCTCTTTGCTCAAAAAATATTTACCAGGCCAAATCCACCACAAGCAGTTAACGACTTTGGAAATTTTTTAGAGCCGTTTCAAAGAGAGTCTTTAGAAAAGAAAATAAGAGATTATAATGATAGCACTTCTTCAGCTATTGTAATTATTACAGTGCCGGATCTGCAAGGCTATGATATCGCTGAATTATCTTTAAAATATTTGAGAGAGTGGGGAATAGGCACTAAAGAGAAAGACAATGGAGTATTAATCCTCGTTTCAAAAGCTGAACGAAAGGCACGTATTGAAACCGGCTATGGTATGGAAGGAGTGTTGCCAGACGTGATTTCCAAGCATATTATAGATGAGAGGATGGTTCCTTATTTTAAGGAAAACGATTATTACCGGGGCTTCGATAATGCAGTTGATGCAATTATCCAGGCTGCAGCAGGTGAGTATAAGGCTACACCAAAAAACACACCATCACAGGGTCCATCTTTAAAAACAATAATTTTACTTGCAATAATTTTATTTTTTATTTTATCAAGATTTCGTGGTGGCGGTGGTGGAGGCTCATATATGAGCAGGCGGGGATATAGAGGTTTTAGCGGGGGTTTACCATGGTTTCTTGCAGGTAATATTTTAGGTGGCGGTGGAAGAGGTGGTGGCTGGAGCGACGGAGGCGGAGGTTTCGGAGGCGGCGGCGGTGGCTTTGGTGGTTTCGGCGGAGGATCAGGCGGAGGCGGAGGTGCCAGTGGTGGATGGTAATTATTCAAACAATCTCTTCACGTTCCTTTTGGATAATTTGTCTAAATTTTTTCTCGTTAATTATGTATACAAGATGCGTAATTATTCCTCCTATAATAATTGAGGCGGCTAATACAATATAAAAACTGGTCCAGCCTCCCATACTTCTATCACTCATAATTAATTTAGTAAGAAAAAAAAGCGAAATAAAACTTACAGTGCTCCAGGCAATTATGTATTGTAAATAGTATTTCCATCGTG
>CAXSEB010000222.1:0-4372 GCA_964235805.1 uncultured Chitinophagaceae bacterium
GAATTATAGGTGAGAATAAAAGTAAAATTTTTCCATTGCCCGGTGAACCCTTCTAACTCTGCAGTACTAAAAGCACAACTAGGCTGCAACTGATAGCGATCTGCATTTTGACGTATGTGATCGATGATTGATGGATCTAATACAAAAAACACCATACCATCGTAAACGCATGTTTTATTTGTTACTTCCATAAATTTTTTGTTTTATAAATGATTAATATGTTATTTTTTTTAGGGATGTCAAAAGTTCTTCTTGCTTATAATATACTCTTGAGTTTATCCGATGAGCAACAAGTTTGTTCTCTTTTGTCCAGGCATTCAGAGTGGGTAACGATATATGCAAAAATGCAGCAGCATCTTTTCGGGATAGCAGGGTACCGCGTTGTTTGGTTGCATTTTGATTACTGCTTTCTTTCTCAGCTTTCATCAAAGCAAACAGCTTATTTGTAAGCTCTTCCAAAGTAACGTATTGGAAACATATCATTGTCTTGCCTAAAAAACTTTCATTCATGTCCGTAAATTATTGAGCAAAGAAAGCAATAGAGAAGCTTATAGCTATCAAGTGCATGGTAGCATTATACTAAACAGTAAATTCGAGTAAAAAAAAAGAAAGGAGATAACAAGTAATGTCTTAAGGGCACTTAAATAAAACCAGTTTTATGTTGTTTCAGTTTGGGCTCGGCTAAAGCATATTGTCCAGCGCTAACATAGCATTGTCATCGTCGCAAAGCCACTGAGCTCAACTGGTACATGGTACTACTAAGGAAAGAGGTCATAGCCATAATGAATAGTAAGTTTCAGTAATTGCTCCTAAGAAAACATTGTTCTTTGCTTATAGCGGACTTCATTACCTTATGGAATCTTCGGTATAGCACCTGTACGCGCTGGTTTTCAGGTTACTTCTTTTGGCGGCAGCACCTGAAACAAATTTTTTTCCAATCTTCTTATTAAGATCGTGCACATTTCCAAAATTATAAATTCGATTAACTATAAACCGTTATCATGTACTGAAGGAACTATTCCTTATAGTCATAAGTTGCATGACTACAATGAATAAATAAGATGAGACGCTTCATTTGTTGCCCCCAAAATTGCCCCTAAAATAATCAAGCCCTGTAAGTAATTGGTTCTCAGGAAGCTAAACATTATGTAGGTGGTGTGGGGCGGGATCGAACCGCCGACACAAGGATTTTCAGTCCTTTGCTCTACCGACTGAGCTACCGCACCAATCTTCTATCAGGGCAGCAAATATAGGATTTCTCGGTTACTAGTTGCCATACTCACATAAAAATTTGATGCGCATTATTTTAAGCTGTTCCCATGTATAATTACTATCTGCAAGCTCTTCCTTTGCAATATCAAGGCTTGATGTTTGACAACCTTTAAAATAATCTATAATTTCTTCTCTTTCATATTCCTCCACAAGATCTTCGATTGCATAATCAAGGTTTAACTTTGTTCCGCTCGCCACAATGGTTTCCATTTCTTCCAAAAGCTCTTCTATTTTTAGCGTTTTATTCCTTGCTATTAATTCCAACGGGATCTTTTTATCTACATTTTGGATAATAAAAACTTTGTTACTATTCTTATTTACAACGCTCTTCATTATAAAATCATCAGGTTTCTCGAGTTCATTTTCCTGTACGTACCTGGCGATCACTTCAGTAAATCTCTTGCCATAACGCATTGCTTTGCCTTTGCTAACTCCCTGGCATTTTTCTAGTTCCTCAATTGTGGTAGGATATATTGTGGCCATATCTTCCAGGCTCGTTTCAAGGAATATTACAAATGGAGGAAGATTTTTTTCTTTGGCTACTTGTTTGCGAACTTCTTTAAGCATTCCCAGTAAGGTTTCGTCAGCAGCGCCAGCCGCGGTTTCTTCACCTGATGTGCCATCATCATCATCAGCCAATGCATCTTCAAATATGTTGTTTAGCGCAACTTTAAAGCTAACCGGTTTCTTAAGAAATGCTTCTCCTTTTTTACAAAGTTTTAAAAGGCCATATTCAACTATGTCTTTTTCAATTAATTTTTCCAGTAACATTTGCCTTAACAGAGAGTTCCAGAAATGTTCATCCTTTTCTTTACCGACGCCGAATACTTCCAGTGATTCGTGGCGATACATTTTTATTTGCGGATTCAGCTTTCCGGTAAGCACATTAATCACGTACTCCATAGGATAACTTTGGCCTAAAGCTTTAATAACTTTAAGTGCATTTTGCGCTTCTGCTTTAGCTTCAATTAACTCTTTAGGATGTTTACAGTTATCACACATTCCATTGCACTCGGCCGTATTATAGTCTTCTCCAAAATAACTTAATAAAATCTTTCTCCTGCAAACAGCACTTTCAGAATATGCCACAGTTTCATTTATTAGTTGTGCACCTACCTCTCTCTCACTTAATGCTTTGTCTCTCATTAAATGCTCAAGTTTGTGCACATCCTTATGGGAATAGTAAAGAATACATTTGCCTTCTAAACCATCCCTGCCCGCTCTCCCGGTTTCCTGGTAATAATTTTCAATTGATTTGGGGATATTATAATGAATAACAAAACGGATATCCGGTTTGTCAATGCCCATTCCGAAGGCAATGGTAGCCACTATTACCTGCACATCTTCATTCAAAAACTGGTCTTGTTTTAGTGCTCTTAATTTTGAATCAAATCCTGCATGATATGCAACCGCTTTTATTCCGTTTGCCATAAGCATTTCTGCCAGTTCTTCTGTGGTTTTCCGGTTTAAGGTATATATGATACCACTCTTACCTTTGTTTTGCGATATAAATTTTACAATGCTTTTTACGGCCTGTTCTTTTTTAGTTTTTGGTTGAATTTCATAATAAAGGTTTGGCCTGTTAAATGAAGAAATAAAGATATTTGGATTACGCAAACCAAGATTTTTAAGAATATCACTTTGAACTTTTGGGGTAGCTGTTGCAGTTAAAGCTATTACAGGAATATCCTTATTGATCAAATCCATTATCTCTCTTAACCTGCGATACTCAGGCCTGAAATCATGGCCCCATTCACTTATGCAATGGGCTTCGTCTACGGCAAAAAAGGATATTTCGAGATCTTTAAAAAACTCAACATTTTCTTCTTTAGTAAGCGTTTCAGGCGCAACATAAAGCAACTTTGTTTTACCTGAAATCAAATCTTCCTTAACAATTTTTTGCTGGCCTTTATTTAATGTGCTGTTAAGAAAATGGGCAATATTATCCCTGCTGTTATAGCTTCTTACAAGATCTACCTGGTTTTTCATAAGTGCAATCAGCGGAGATACAATTATTGCACAACCCTGGCTTATAATTGCAGGGAGCTGGTAGCAAAGGCTTTTTCCGCCACCGGTTGGCATTATAACAAAAGTGTCCTTACCACTTAATAAACTTTTTATAATATCTTCCTGGGAGTCTTTAAATTCGTCAAAGCCAAACTGCTCCTGAAGTTGTTTGTTCAGCTTTGAAGGGATTTTTATAACAGTGTTCGTTTTAACTTTAAGGGCTGGTTTTGAACTTGGATTTTTGTCTTTTAAGTTCTTAGTCGTCATACTTTCAATCATACTCGAATTTGAGAAGGGTAAAATTAGGAATGGTTATATATTTAAATATAATTTATATATTTTAATTAATTTAAGATACAACATTTTTTGTTGCTGAGCATTTAAGTCATCAGATACTTTGACCGCAGCCATAATTGAATTACGTTTGTGCCTTCATTAAATATTATGCAAATTTTTTTAAAGAGTTTTTTCTTCAAGGTACATAACGGATTATTTGCATGAAGGCCAATGATATTTTAGCTATTGCAAAAAAAACCATCAGGCAGGAAGCAAGCGCAATCAAGGGATTAATTGAGTTTGCAAATCAGGATTTTGTAAAAGCAATTGAAATTATCAATGATTGTGAGGGACGAATTATAGTTAGTGGAATAGGCAAAAGCGCCATTATTGCTCAAAAAATAGTGGCTACCCTCAACAGTACCGGAACTCCTTCTTCGTTTATGCATGCTGCAGACGCAATACATGGGGATATTGGAATGGTACAGCAAAAAGACATTGTTTTGGTAATAAGTAAAAGTGGGGATAGCCCTGAAATTAAGATTCTTGTTACGCTATTAAAAAATTTTGGCAATGTGTTAATAGCGATGGTTGGGCAAACAAAATCTTTCCTCGCATTGCAGGCAGACATCATATTAAACACAACAGTTAACGAAGAGGCTTGCCCAAATAACCTTGCACCCACCTCCAGTACAACTGCCCAAATGGTTATGGGAGATGCCTTAGCCATATGCCTGATGGAAGCAAAAGGTTTTGGCTCTGAAGAGTTTGCTAAGTTTCACCCGGGAGGCACTTTAGGAAAAAAGTTATACCTAAG
>CAXSEB010000223.1:0-507 GCA_964235805.1 uncultured Chitinophagaceae bacterium
GGCCATTACCGGTTTAGTATTTTTTTTGCCCTGCTTTTAAATGCGGCTGTTTGATGTGGCAATTGCTCTTCTATAAGCAGTTTTATTTCAGCAAAGATTTCAGGATGATTTTTTGAAAGATTATTTAATACAGTTAAGGCAAATGCTTTTACAGCTACAGCCTCTGTGGCAGATTCAACATACCGGAAGCAGATTTCCATTACTTCACCCTCAAATTTTTCCGGAATAATTAAATACTGCAACAAGCGGATAGAATTTCTCTTTACAGCATTATGAAGATTTGGCTTTTTGAGATTATTGATAAGTTTAGCTAAATTCTTTTCTATAAGTTCAGGATGTGCAATGACGCTGTAACTCAGTGGCCATGCAGCTCTTTGGGTCACCCGGTATTCACCGTTCACGAATAATTGAAACAGTTCATCAAACCTTTTTTGATCACTGCCTATCCATTGAACAATTTTATTGCATTGTGCTTTTGAATGTTCTTTCAATATTTCTTCTCTCAGA
>CAXSEB010000223.1:517-4368 GCA_964235805.1 uncultured Chitinophagaceae bacterium
ACGGTTTTTCTGTGATGTTAAGTAACATAAAGAATGGAAAAAAAAACTGCAGAACGCTAAATTAGAGGCTAAGATTATTGTGGCCGGGATTAACGACTAACTTAGATATTTTCCGAATCTTCTATGAAAGATAACGCTTTAATGATTTCTTTTACTTCGTTAACGTTAACGGTTATTAAATCTGTATCTTCCTGCATCAATGGATTTACGTAAGTCATTTTACCAGGTACTCTTATTCTTGCTGATGTATGAAATTCGATAGCACCAGTTGTTTTGGCAAATTCTGCCACATTAACTGATCTTACACCAGAGCCAGGCATAATAATAATCCTGTCATCAGCTTGCCTGATCAATTGTTTTATAAGTTCCGCACCTTCAGTCGCAACCGGCTTTTGGCCGGAGGTTAAAATTCTTTCGCCGCCGATATCAATAATATCTTCCAATGCCTCAAAAGGATCAGCAGCCCTGTCAAATGCCCGGTGAAAGGTAACACCCAAAGGATAAGCAAGATCTGTAAGTAAACCGCACCTTTTCTTGTCTACTTTTCCATCTCTTGTTAAAACACCGATAGCTATTCCGTTACAACCAACCTCTTTGCATAACTTAACATCAGTCTTTATTATTTCAAATTCTTCATCAGTGTAAAAAAATTCTCCGCCCCTTGGGTGTATCATCGGGTATAAGTCAATGTGCAGCTTTTCTCTCGCAGCTTTTATAAACCCGTAAGACGCAGTGGTGCCGCCTTCACTCGGATTGTCGCAAAGTTCAATGCGGTCTGCGCCTGCATCCTGGGCTAACATACATCCTTCAATTGTAAAACCTATAATTTCTACCTTAAATTTCATGTGCTGCTTTTAGTACTCTCTTTAATTAAGCTTTAACTTTATTCAAGCTACCATATATTTAGCATCATACACTTTACTTCCTCCATCACTTGTTTGTACGCAGTAAGTAAATCCCTTTTGAGTGGAATAGCCACCAAACTCACCATTTTTATTTAATGCTAAAAAACCTACCTGTACGTTTTTCGCTTTATCGCCTCTTAGCCTGATCATTCGCTCCAAAGTTTTTTTGCAGGCGGCTTCTGGTGCATATCCATGTCGCATTAGTTCAATAACACTGTGTGAGCCGCAAATTCTTACTACTTCTTCACCAACACCTGTAGAAGTTGCTGCGCCAATCTCGTTATCAACATATAAGCCGGCACCAATTATTGGCGAGTCGCCAACACGACCATGCATTTTATAAGCAAGCCCGCTTGTAGTGCATGCGCCACTTAAATTTCCCCTGGCATCCATTGCTATCATTCCAATTGTATCATGATTCAAGATAGCAACAGGCCAAACATTGGAAAAATGATTATTGAACGTTTTGTTATCTTTTCCCTCATTGATTTCCGGTGTTGTCATAGGATCATACTTAGATGTTTTAAGCCAATCTTTCCACATTTTTTCACTTCCCGGAGTGAGCAGATTAATCTTTTCGAAACCATTAGCTAATGCAAATTGTAAAGCGCCTTCGCCGGCTAATTGAACATGCGGCGTTTTCTCCATCACCATTCTTGCAACTGATATCGGATGCATGATATGCTCCAAAGCCATTACTGCTCCAATGTTTGCCATTTCATCCATTATACAAGCATCAAGCGTTACTTTACCATCCCTGTCAGGTAAGCCACCATAGCCTACACTTATATCTTCAGGGTCTGCCTCCGGAATTTTTACGCCGGCCTCAACTGCATCGATGGCTTTGCCGTTTGCACCTAATATTTTCCACGCTGCCGCATTAGCCTTAACATTTGGCGCCCATGTAGAAACTACGATTGGCTTAAGTTTATTACCAGCAGACGCGGCAGTATTTTTTATTGAAAGAAGGGGGGCAGTTAAGGTGGAAAGCTGCAGAAATTTTCTTCGGTTAAGCATATTGTTGAATTGTGGGTGATGATAAAAGTAGTTAAGATATTGCGGAATTATAACAGCTTCTTATTACTCGTATTCGTTCAAGTTCATCTTTATTCTTAAATTTGTGTATGCAAATTCAAGTGCTAAAATCTAAAATTCACAGAGCGAAAATAACGCAGGCTGATATAAATTATAAAGGAAGTATAACAATTGACGAAAACCTTTTAGACGCTGCAAATTTAATAGAGAATGAAAAGGTGCAGGTAGTGAATGTAAATAATGGCGAGCGTTTTGAAACTTACGTTATTAAAGGTGGACGTGGCTCCGGTGTTATTTGTTTGAACGGGCCTGCCGCAAGAAAGGCTTTGGTAGGCGATATTGTTATTATTATCTCTTATGCAACTATGGACTTTGAAGAAGCGAAAAAATTTGCTCCATTCATTGTTTTTCCGGATGAGAACAATGCGTTATCATCATAATACAACTTATTAATTTTTGTGTATAGATAGCTTTTGTAAAAGTTCATTTGAAATCTGATCTGCATATAAACCAAATGCACTTGTTATCATTCCTTTGTAGTCACCATTTTTAGATTCAACAGCATACACTACATCTTCATCAGAAGGGTTACTTTCTCCCCCGAAGCGGTGTACTTCAACAATTTCAAAGTCGCCAGGATTTAAACAAATCTTTTCATTCGAGCAGATCAGTTTATCGAATGCTATTCTAAAGTCAATTATATAGCCTCTTGCTTTTAAATCACTGACTGCTTCAGTAACTGTATCATAATTGTACATATTGAATATTGCATTTAAAAGTTGCAGAAAGTATACAAGGTAATTAGTAATATCAACTTAAAGCGTTGAGCAAATTATTTATCAAACATTAAATAATAACTGCCGGTTTATGTTATCACCTTCTTGTTCTGTAAATGAAATAATTTGCAGTGAGTTTAATTTTTTCGATGCGAACATTTTCATTTATAATCGTAGGATTTTTATTATTTACTGTAAACAGCTTTGCACAAACAACCGACAGCCTTAAAGATTTAAGTCTACCGGCGGTTGTGATAAAAGCGTTTGAGCAGAACCGCAAACTAAAGAATGTTCCGGCTGCCATTAATTACATTGGAAGGCAAATGATTGAAAACTTTGGGGCTTCATCACTGGTTTTTGCGGTTAATACCGCTCCGGGAGTAAGGATGGAAGAGCGTTCGCCGGGTAGTTATCGCCTAAATATCAGGGGCAGTTCACTTCGTTCACCTTTTGGTGTAAGAAATGTAAAAATATATTATAACGATATTCCTTTTACAGACCCCGGTGGCCAATCTTACTTAAACCAATTAGGCACTAATAATATTAATTCAATTGAAATAATTAAAGGCGCAAACAATAGTATATATGGTGCAGGTACAGGAGGAGTAATGTTAATAGAAAGTGTTAATGAGAACGAGCATGCCGGAATCAAAGGAGAATCTATTCTTGGAAGCTATGGCTTACAAAATTATAGCGCCGTTGTAACAGATGGTTCCACTAATTCAATAGTTAAGTATGGCTTTCAATACCAAAAAAGTGATGGTTACCGGGAACACAGTAAATTACAAAAAAGTATTGCAAGCTGGAACGGCTTGTTTAAATTAAACAAGGAAAGTTTGTTGAAAGCAAATTTCTTATTTGGCGATCTGTTTTACCAAACGCCGGGAGCTTTAACCTTGGAAGAATTTGAAGCTAATCCAAAGTCGGCCAGGCCCGCAACGCCAGCCTCTCGAGGTGCTGCACAGGCTAATGCCTTCATAAAACAAAAGATGTTTTTATCTGGCGTTTCTTATGAACAACCAATCATAAGTAAACTCAAAAACAAAACAACGTTATATGGGATGTTCACCGAGCTTACAAATCCTAATTTAAGAAATTATGAAAAAAGTTCGCTGCCAAATTTTGGTGCACGTAC
>CAXSEB010000224.1:0-4341 GCA_964235805.1 uncultured Chitinophagaceae bacterium
TAGAGCAACAGCCTTCTAAGCTGTGGGTCACACGTTCGAATCGTGTCGGGGTCACCGTATAACACATAAGCCGCTCCGTAAGCGGCTCTTTCTTTAGTAAAGTGGAAATAATGCGTTGCTAAAAATCATATTCTTTAATAAGTGATAACGGATAAGCTACGTTATTTATGCATGAAAGTCAAAATCCCGATAGTGTTAATTTATTCAAGACTAATTATCGGATTAACAATAATTTTTTTAAGCATATTGCACATCGGCAACTACAAAAGCATTGCAGTTGTTCTTTTAACCGTTGGTTTATTAACTGACATTTTTGATGGCATTATTGCACGACAGCTTAAAATATCTACACAAAAATTAAGGAGGTTAGATTCTACTATTGATCTGATATTCTTTATATCGTTCGCTGTTGCAACATATATTCAATGCCCCAATTTTTTTAAGATAAACCTTACTAAACTGGTAATACTTCTAGCGCTTGAGGGCCTGACTTACATTGTTTGCTTTTTAAAATTCAGGAAAGAAATTGCAACACATTCCATTGGTGCCAAAATTTGGTCGCTGTTGTTATTTGCAACTATAATCGAAATTATAGTGAGTTGCCAATCAGTTGTTTTATTTAATCTCTGCTTTTGGGTTGGCCTTATAACAAGGCTGGAAATTATCGCAATTGTGCTTACTTTAAAAACATGGACCAATGACGTTCCTACGTTTTATCATTCACTTAAATTACGGCAGGGCAAACTTATTAAAAGACATAAACTTTTCAATGGTTAACATTTAATAAATGCAATAGGTATACTTTTGAAAATGAAAATCAATCATATCAACCTTACAGTAAATGATGCACAGGCTGCCCGTCGCTTTTTAGAAAAATACTTCGGATTAATAAGTCTTCCGGGAACTGCGGACGATGCAATGCATGTAGGTCTGCAAGATGAAAATGGCATGGTGCTAACATTGATGCAGGGTAAACAAGGCCTGGAAATAAGGTATCCTAAAACCTTTCATATCGGTTTTCTGCAACAGGGTGCAGAACGCACAACTGAAATTTACAATCAACTAAAAAATGATGGCTTTGATGTTAAACCTCCTGGCTATTACCGCGGATCAGAGCTCTATTTTTACACTCCTTTCGGATTTACTATACAAGTCTCGTAACACAAATTTATTGATGATAGATTTGAAAAGATCATGATGAAACTGATGCAAAAACTTAAAGAAAAAGCAAGGCGTTTAAAACTTGAAGCACAGACCTTAATTATCGCATACAAAGACAGTCGGACACCATTAAGCGCAAAAATATTAATATGGAACACCGTTGGTTATTTATTAAGTCCTATTGATTTGATACCTGACTTTATTCCGATACTTGGTTTGTTAGATGACCTGGTAATTGTTCCTTTATTAATCACTGCATCGCTCAGGTTAATTCCTGCAACTGTCTTATTAGAATCAAGAGAAGCAGCTAAAAGTTTTTCTAAGTACTCTAACAAAAAAAATTTGATCTTCGGCTGCCTCATCATTACAATATGGATTATCCTTATCTTATTTGCATACAGGTACTTTGCCTTTTACAGAAGTAAATAAAATTTAGAACGATCTTTCTTGATGGAATCAATTAATAAACAAAAGCTTAATTCCCGGCTAATACAATCAGCAATGGTGATGTCCTACTTATTCTGAATCTGAATGGGTTAATTGAAGCAATGACTGTTACAATACAACTACCAACATTTCTATCGAATCAGTCTAAAGTAAATATTCCCGTCTTAAAACGGATAGCCAATCGCAAGGTTAAAAATAAGGTCGTTTAAATCAAATACAGATTGTTTGCCTGCTGGCAACCATGGCTTCCGCAGGGGCGTAGCAAGGTCCAAACGAAGTAACAGTATAGTAAAATTTAAGCGCAAGCCAACCCCGCCACCAACCGCAAGTTGCTTTATAAAGTCTTTAGTAAGTTCCGCACCGGGCCTTAACGGATCTTTGTTATATAACCAGATATTCCCTGCATCTAAAAATAACGCAGTTTCTATTATATTGTTAATCCTGTATCGTAATTCAGTATTTAACTCAAGCTTCACGTCACCAGATTCATCAGGGTAAAAATTACTGCTGTCAGCATAAGGCTCTCTATATATTCCAGGTCCTATTGAACGGCTCCTAAACGCCCTGATGCTGTTGTTACCGCCGGTAAAAAATTGTTTAATAAAAGGAAGTTGGCGAGAGTTTCCATAAGGCAATCCAAAGCCGGCAATAACACGGTTTGCAAGCCTGGTTTTGCTATTAAAAGCATAATAATATCTTACATCAGCCTGTCCTTTTATATACTGTGAAAAGGGAGTTCCAAAAATTCTTTTTTGCTCGCCCCTGTTTACATTAGCTCCTGTAAGCATTCCTGCTATGTTTCCCGAAAGATCAGCAAGGCCGCTAAAATACCAGCCGGTTCCATATGGATCGTTCACCAAAGGATCGATAGTAATAGCATAATTGGACCCGATGATAAATTGAGTGTCTATTGCATGCCGCAGTATAGGATGCTTTTTAATGCTATCTATAAAGGTTTCGGTAACATTAAGCGCCTGTACCAGGTTTACAGAGAAAAGATTCAGCTCGTTTTGGGTGATAAGATTAGGCTTCCACACGTATCCCAGCTCCGCTTTAAATGAATTTAGAGAATACAGTTTTCGCCTGTTTAGCAGGTCGTAACTTAAGTCAATTCTCGACTTTGGCACATAAGCGCTCGTTGTATTGAATTTGAAAAAAGGCACTACAAACCTTGGAGTAGTAAACGTTAGGCCACCACCTAACCTGTACGTATTGTATCCCTTTATTCTTTCACTATATTGTACCTCAGATCCTACATTTGCATGCAAATCAAGATGCTCTGCTCCCCGCAAGAAATTCCTGTTTCTCCATGAAAATGTTATTAAGGAGCCGGTATATTTGTCAGTTTGATTACCGCTTATTTCTGCACGTAAAGTTTTTCGGGGAAGCGGCGTAAGATAATAGAAAGTATTTAATCTGCCGGTATCTCCCTGGCTATTTGAAGATGTCTGAAACCTGTTGTTTACAAATTTAAAAACATCAAGATTAATTAAGCGGTTCAAGGTAAGATTATGATCTGTGCGGTTATACACATCTCCAGAATCGAAACGTAAAATTCTGGGGAACATCTGTGGCTTAAACCTTTTCCTTGGGTCAACAATATAATATCCTCCAAAAAGATTTGTCCTTACATGGCTGGTATCATTACCCGGCGCATTGAGTCTGTAAGCCGGAAAAATAAAAACACTGTCAATGATATAAGGTTTCCTGGCCATACCAGGCGTGTTTTCCTTTACCATCAAATACATGTTTACTTTATTGTTGCCTATGCTGCTGTCCGCATTTATTATTAACTGGTCGGGACTGAAATAGTAATAGCCTTTCTCTTTTAAGACAGCATCTATCCTGGAGCGTTCAGCTTTTACAATATCAAGATTATAAGGATCATTTGGATGGAAAAGCGTTTTAGGCTTTGTTGCAAGTATTGCCTGACCTACGGCTGTACTGTCGGTAACAAAATTCACATCTTTAATGGTATATACCGGTCCGGCTTCTAAAGTATAATTAGCGTGTGCCTTTTTATTTTTTACTACAGTATCACCTGCTACATCGGAGCGGAAATACCCGATATTTTCAAGATAGTTTTTAAGTATTTTGGTATTGTATTGCAAGCTTACACTGCTTAACAATACAGGCGGTTCTCCAAACTTTCTTAATATTTTTCTTATAAATCCTTTCTTTTTTGGATCACCGGCCATGTTATAAATGGCGAGCTTAATGGGAACGCCGAGGAACTTACTATTGGGTTTTGGCCGTGGTATGTGTTCAGTAAGATCAACTACCTTGTTCTTCTTTTTTTTGGATAATGTGCTGTCGGTTACTTTTATATTTGCACCAGTGTATAAAGCATCTCCTTTAGGAACCAGCTTTGTATAGTTACATGATAACATAAACAACGAAGCTGTAAGCAAAACAAAAAAGGATTTCCCGCTATTTCTGTACTTCATTGTTATTTTCTTTTGATGGAAGTATTGCCTGCGGAACCTCGTTTTGTACCTGCTTATCACTGCTCTTATTTTCTTTCTTAATCTGCCGCTTTTGTGTTCTTGCCGTTTTGCTTAAGAATATTTGGCTAAACCTGTTATAATCTACAGAGATTATAAAGCTTAAACCTGTTTCAATTACGTATCCCTGTACTTCGCCTGTATAATCGTTTCTGCGGTATGCACGCAACATATATCTTCCATCTTTGCTCAGCTTGTAATCAACAGCAATGTTAGCAGTAGCATTATT
>CAXSEB010000225.1:0-4333 GCA_964235805.1 uncultured Chitinophagaceae bacterium
TTAAATAAATCCATGATACTTGTTTTAAAATTAAGAAAAGACGATTAAATAATTGCTGCATCTTCATGATGGTCAACATCATGATCACTTCCTTCAAAGGCCTGGCCTATAAATACTGCTGTAAGGATTGTGAAAATATATGCTTGTAAAAATGCTATTAATAATTCTATAAAATTCTTCGAGGTATCCGATCATCTCTTTCTTTTGATTTGCACTAAGCAGGTTAAAATTTTTTAAGTAAAACATAATCTGCTCTTTTTTTTCTTTAAAAATATTAAGATTGATCTGTAGCTCATTCATGTTTCGGCCAAAGCCGCGATACACTCTATCGGTAACTGACTTAATTTCCAATTGCTCATCAGGCACTGCGTAACCGGCATTCACCAGGCCTGCATAATCAAAATCGTACGGCACAGGATAAGGCATGGCAAGAGTATCGTTTTTTGAAACAATTAATTTCATGTTATGATTTACCGGTACAGCCCAGTCTGTATTACCGATCATGTATTGAAAAAGGCATACAAGATTTATTTGTTGCCGGTTGGTAGCTTCTGTGTTGTACTTTTTATTTTTAATTTCAATGCAGTTATTTCTATCGGCAAGGTCATTTATATCTTCAATAAGAAATGCATATTCTGAACGTTTTTTTGTCCTTTCTTTATTATCCTGAAAAGTAATATGCAGCAACCTTACGCGAAAGCTCATTACTGAAATAAAATTGTAGATCTTATATACCAGGAACTCTTTCAGAAGCAGATCTCCAAAATTGCCACCGCTATGGCATCCACTTACAAGTTTTAAATTTTTAAGAGGTGAAAGTTTGGGTGAAGAAATATTCTTAAAATCCAGCATCAGCGAAGCAAGATCGCAAGTCGCCTTCCGGGAAACACCCCGTGCCCTTACTCTTATTTGTTCATGTATGAGTGAAGTGTCATCAAATTGCATGCTTATATCAGCTTGCTGCCAAACAGGTGTTCCTTTATTGTTGCGTAATTTTTTTAGATCTGTATTGAGAGTGGTTTCAATAATTCTGTCATCTAAAAAAAACTGTTGCCTGTTAACCCTTGATGGCTGGCTATACCCTACATTGAGCAAGAACAATGTAATAATTATGAGGCTTAAGGCTTTCATAACAAAGTTTTATAAAGAAGAGCTAAAATCAATCTGATTAAATAAAAAGTAAACTTATTGATCTCATTTAAAGATCTCAGGAATTACATGACCAACGCAGCCATTAGGCATTTGAATGTGTAATAGCGCAGCAACTGTTGCAGCAATGTCTGTCATGTAAACTTCCCTGTTTAGTTGTCCGGTTTTAATTCCCCATCCATACCACACCAAAGGAATATGTGCATCATAGGGGTTCCATAAACCATGCGTTGTACCGCCTGTAAAATAACCTTCAATCCATTGAGGTTGTAAAATAAGCTGGATTTGCCCGGATCGGTCGGGATAATAACCGTTTGAAAATACTTCTTTAATTTTTGGGTTAAGCGTTGTATTACTAAGATCATTTATGTCGAAAGCTCTTGCTATTCCGTCTTGTTTTAATAAAAAACTGATGACCTGGCTTTTTATATCATTTATATTTAATGAAGATGACGTTATTAATGGCAAATTTAAAACGACCTGGAAATTAAAAATATCAGAAACGAGATCTTGTTTATGAAATCTCTCATTCAAAAAAGCGTTTGTTTTTTTAAACACTGTTTCAAAATCAATATTACCTGAAGGTATGTTATGTTCTTTCGCAAACGCAGGCACCTGGGCTACACCGTGATCGGCTGTTAAAAAGACCAGGTATTGATCTTTGCCTACTCTGCTATCAAGAAAGTCGAAAAACTCACCAAGGTCCTTATCCAGTCTAAGATAAGTATCTTCTGTTTCAACCGAGTTTGGACCAAAGGTATGACCAACATAGTCAGTAGATGAAAAGCTAATTGTAAGAAAATCTGTAATTGCATCAGCGCCTAATTGCTCATTGTTAACCGCAGCCTTTGCAAGTTCAGCAGTTAGTGTATTACCAAAAGGCGTGGGAAAAATTGCGCTGTAATTGCTGCCGGCAAATTTACTTAAGTTATAAGGAAATCCTTTTGCATCCGCACCGAATGGTTTGTTTTCGAATTTATTTTCATCAGCAGTACTTTGTACATAAGTGTTGAGGGGATACATCGTAGTCCAGCCTTGTTTGTAATATTGATCAACTAATTTTTTTGCATTGAAGTCCTTTACCCATCCGGGCAATTCATTTCTATAATAAGTTGATGTTATCCAGTCGCCCGTTTTGATATCATACCAGTAAGCACCATTTGCAGAATGGCCGGCGGGTAAAATGCTTCCACGATCTTTTAGGGCAATGCCGATTACTTTACTGCGAAAGTTAGTTGCCAGCCTCAATTCATCGCACATTGTTGTGGTAAGCATGTTTCTGGGGCTTTGCAATCCTTCGTCAGTATTGCTTCCTACGGTTTTAACTGAAGAATCTTCCGTGCAATAAACGCTTCGGTTTAAGTTGTTATCCCACCAAGAATTTCCTGTGATACCGGTGATTGCGGGAACAGATCCGGTATAAATACTTGCATGGCCGCAAGCCGTCCAGGTGGGCGCATAAGGAATAAAAGTATTATCGCAGGTGAAGCCTTTATTTAGTAATCTTTTAAAACCGCCGTTGTCAGTATACCTGTCGTAAAAACGATAGAGGTTATCCCAACGCATTTGATCCACAACAATACCTACAACTAATTTGGGGCGCTTAAGCGGTTGTGATGATGCGCAAAAAGTTATAAAGATTAGCACAAAAAAAATAGATAGCCTTCGCATCTGCAATAAGTTTAAACAAATGTAATTAAGCAGAAGTTTATTTAATTGAAAACGCAGATTAATTCATCATTAAAACATTTACGCTTCTTTGTAAGATATTAAAGGCGATCTCTGCCATAAGGTTTTCTTTGTCTAAAGTAGGGTTAACTTCAGAGATCTCAAAACAACATATCTTCCTGTTCTGCATAAATTTACTTACCAGGTCTTCAGCTTCTCTTTCTTTTAAACCGTTACCCACAGGTGTTCCTGTTCCTCTTGATATAGAAGAATCAAGACAGTCGACATCAAAGCTTACATAAATATCTGTGCAATCACTTAAATAACGCCACACTGAGCGTACTATGCTTTCAGGTCCCTTTCGCCGCACTTCATTAGTAGTGATCACTTTCATCTGATATTTATCAATTAAGAACTTTTCTTCTTTTTCATAATCTCTCAACGAAATAAAAACAATGTCTTCAGGCAAAACTTTTGGATGAACTTTACCGAATTGTTTTAACTGGTCCCAAAGCTTTCGGGTCTTATCATCAAGCTCATGCACTCTACTTTCTTCATTATCTTCTGCAATGCTTGCTGCTATTGGCATTCCGTGCATATTGCCTGATGGAGTTGTATAGGGCGTATGAATATCAGCGTGTGCATCTATCCAGATTACACCTAATTTACTATCAGGTTTTGCCCGCTTTATACCTGCGATCGTACCGCCGGAAATACTGTGATCGCCGCTTATAACCACGGGAAAAAAGTTTGATTTAATAGTTTCAGCAACGGCCTTACTTATTTTTTCATACATATTTAATACGCCGTTTATGCGCTTTGCATATGGAGATTGAATGGGCTCGAATAACAAATTATTTTCTGTCTCAATTTTTTCAGAAGGAAAATGAACAAAAAAGTTACTCATGAAATCCAGCGCAGCAATTTTTATAGCATCTATTCCCAAACTGGCACCACGTGTACCAGCACCTATTTCAGATGGCACTTCTATCAGTTTAATATTCTTCATAAAATGATTTTTACCCCGGCAGCACAAAGTGCCTAAAAAATAATATGGTCTTCGGATATGGACATTTCAGGGGATTGCAATTTAATCAATTTAGTGGCTAAGTAAAAATTTGAGGGAATATGAATCATTCAGGCGTCAGTATACGAACATACATACAGTACTTACTGCAACTAAAGCCAGGTTTATTTACTTAATTAAAAACAAACTTACTATTAATCAATAGGTGTAATTACGTTGTGCACCGTAAATACCATACTTGTATAATATAGCAATAACGCTATTGCAAAGGCTTGCGGTTGACTATATCTTTGTATTCAGAAGTTGATTGATGTTCAACACACATTAATCGAAGTATCCAATCCCTTAAAAGAGCCATTTCCCAAATCCAGGAAAGCCAAAGAATCCAATATCAGTCAACTTCTTTTTTATCCATATCCTTTTAAAACAATATCCAAAGATTACCAGCCATAAGGCACCCAGTTATCCGGACGAAACCAATAAACCCAG
>CAXSEB010000226.1:0-988 GCA_964235805.1 uncultured Chitinophagaceae bacterium
GATTATCACCAACTAAATCCCATGTGCCATTATCACCATCTGGCGGAGAACATACAGTGCCGGCATCTAAAAAATTTACCGTCTTATCTGCATTTAACTTTATAAGATTATCTTTCTCACATTCATCTAACTCGTCGTAAACATTAATGGTTTCAGTTGATGATACCCAAACTAACGCTTTAAGTCCGTAAGTTCCGGAAAGGGCCTGGATTGTTATGGCTGCATTATCGGTTTTGTCTTTCTTTTTACAGCCGGTTGAGGTAATAATGAAAATTAAGATGAAGAAAAGGATTGGTTTCATGAAATAAGTGATTTTGGTTTTTAATAAGAATTGATTTGTAGATATGTATTGGCAAAACAATTTAGATTTTTACAGGATATTGTTATAATTAACCAAGATATTAAATAAACGCAGAAAACTATAATTCATTTTGTATACAACGCTCTAATTTACCGGTAAATTTGCTTTTAGTATTTACTTTGATAACATGACTGGAACAAAAGAAAGCAAACGGGTTTTTATTACAAGAGATATACCTTTCATCGGGATTGACATGCTTAAAAAAGAAGGATATGATGTGTATGTGTGGCCGCACGAAAGGCCCGTGAATGCTGAGGAATTATCAGATCAGGCTAAAGTATCAAATGCTATTATAACGTTAAGCTCTGATCGTATTGACAGCAATTTTTTAAACGCGGCAAAACATCTTGATATCATCTCGCAGTTTGCGGCAGGTTACGATAATATTGATATTGCTGAAGCTACAAAGCTTGGCATACCTATCGGTTATGCGCCTGGCGCCATGAGCGACGCTACTGCAGATGTTGCCTTTGGGTTAATGATAGCGGCCTCAAGAAAAATGTTTTACATGCATAAAACAATTGCAAAAGGCGAGTGGACATATTTTAAACCGAAGGCAAACCTCGGCATCGAATTAAAAAATAAGACGCTTGGTATTTTCGGGCTTGGCCGTATCGGTATGCAAAT
>CAXSEB010000226.1:998-3272 GCA_964235805.1 uncultured Chitinophagaceae bacterium
GTCCGCTGCAAAGGCGCATATAATATGAATGTGATCTACTGCAACCGTAAACCAAATGCCGAAGCAGAAAAACTTCTTAAAGCAACATTCGTAAACTTCACCGACCTTTTAAAGCAAAGCGATGTAATATCGGTGCATTGTGCATTGAACGGGAACACGAAAGGAATGTTTAATAAAGAAGCCTTTTCAGCCATGAAACGGAATTGCATTTTTATTAATACCGCAAGAGGTGCCGTACATAACGAACAGGATCTGCTAAATGCATTGAACGAAGAAACCATTTGGGGCGCAGGACTTGATGTTACAAATCCTGAACCGATGAATGCTGATAACCCTTTGTTATCTATGCCAAATGTTGCCGTGCTGCCTCACATTGGCTCTGCAACGGTAGAGGCCCGAAATGAAATGTCACGACTGGCGGCTTTAAATATTATTGAGTATTTTAAAAACAACCACGTACCAAACGTTGTAAACCCCGAAGCAATCAGAAGCGCCTGATCATTACAAAATGTATAGTCAAAGCTTTGTTAATTAAGCATCCTTAAAACCTTGCAGAAACGCCTGCATAAAAGCTTCTTCCATCTGATGGTAAAATGCCGGGACCGGGATATTCATCTGTGCGTCTTGTAAAGTATTTCTTATTGGTTATATTATTAACACCTGCTTTTAGTGTATAGCGCTTTAATCTTAAAGTTGTGCTTACATCCATAACAGTATAAGCCGGAATGTAGCCTGCTACAGGGTTTTCGCTTGCCTTAACGTTCGTGGCATCGCCAAAAGCATCGCCAACGTTATTAATCTGAAAAGTGCATGAAAGCCTTTTATCTGAAAAGATCAAGCCTGTTCTGTTGATATACTTTGCAGAAGTTTCTACCCTGTTGTTTTTAAATTCACCACTGGTATACTTTGCATCAATCAACGCAAGAGAATTAAAAAAACTCAGCCCGCTTGCTGATGTACTGTTTAAATATTTCAGCAGGTTAAACTCAAGGTAGCTCTCTAAACCTTTATGAACGCTGTTGGCAACATTTGTACGCAATGTATATTCATTTGGTGTGCCCTGGTTAAGTAATACTATACCTATACGTTTATTATAAGCGAGGTAAAATAATCCAATATCAAAATTGAAATAATTTTTAATGGTGCCCCTGTAGCCAAGGTCTGCATTATAGCCGTTGGCATCTTTCAGGTTCGGGTCGGTTACAGAAGTAACGCCGAAGGCCGTTAGCTGTGAGTAATCAATTGGCCTGTAGGCCTGGCTTACATTAGCATATATGTTACTGTTTGCAGAGGCTTTATATTCAAGCCCAGCGCCAAATAAAGGCATGTGCCTTGCACGGTTTTCTTTGGTAATTATCTTTAACCCTTCCTCGTCTGTATAACCATTGCCCGTGCTTTTTAAATATTCTAACCTAAAGCCCGGTGTAAAACTAAACCTGCGGCTTAACCTGAAAATGTTTTCAAAAAACGGGGCAATATTAGTTGTGGTAAAATCAAGATCATACTCATAATCACCTTCAACAGAAAGATCAAAATCACTGCCTGTTGTTCCCTTTCCGCCACCTTGCCTTTTAAAATTGGCATAGGTGTATCGTATGCCGCCGGCAAATGTATTATCCATTTTACCGATCTTATAGTTATGCAGCAGCCTTATTTCGGTTGAGGTGTTATGCATCTTTTCGTTTTCCACTTCCCTGTTTACATACTCACCCGTTGCAGCATCTGTCTCATCCAAAGCTCCTGCGCCTCCATCTTCATTTCTCCAAACCAAAGCCCTTGAGCTAAATAAATAAGATGTCTTTAAGCTTATGGTTGATCTTGCAGAAATGATATAATTTACATAACCGGTTACAATGTTCCATGGGCTCTTTAACCAGTTTCTTGCCCGGAAAGATGCCCGTGAGTTTTGTGTAAACATGCTGTCAGTAAGGCCTCCGGGCATTTTAATTTTATTTCTTAAAAGAGAATACTCAACACCTGCCGTAAATTTTGGAGAAGAAGTGTATTGTAACCTTCCGAACGCTGATACCTGCCGCTGCCGGCTGTTAGCTCTCCATCCATCCATTGATCTGTATTGAACAAAAGAGTAATAACTCCATTTTTTTAAGGTGCCTGATAAGGAATTGAACGAATTGAATAAGCCAAAGCTTCCGCCGGTTTGCGATGTATATAATTCTATTGGTTTTTTTGAAGCGTTGTTGATAACGTAATTCACCATGCCGCCAAACTGCGAACCAAATTCGCGCACTCGCGTCAAAATTTGTTCATTAACGC
>CAXSEB010000226.1:3282-4324 GCA_964235805.1 uncultured Chitinophagaceae bacterium
AAACTGCAGGGAAGCTGCTCCCCGTACCATTTCTATCCGGCTCACTGCTTCCATCGGCGGCAGGTAATAGGCCTCGTTATACCCAAAAACATCCGCACTAATGTTATAGCCGTTTTGCCTCGTATTCATTTCAATGCTTTGCGATGGGTTAAGCCCACGGGTTGCAATTCCGTTTGCCGTAAAGCCGCTTGTTTCTGTTTCAACAATATTAAGCCCCGGTATTCTGCCTAAAACCTGGCGTGTATTATTTATGGCTTTATTCGCATCTAAACTATCCACTACAATAACTTCATTCTTTTTACCGGAGTAGATAATTTCATCTTTTACTTCGGGCATATGGCCCGTGCCACGAACTGTTTTAATGCCCGTTACATTAACTTCTTTCAAAAGAATTGTTTTATTGCTATCACCAGCGTTTTGTGCAAGCAATAATGTGGGTAACAAAACCGTAACTAACAACATCAGCCTTTTCATTATTTTTTTTGAGCAAATATCTCTTTAATAAGAAGGCTGTGTTTATACAATAAGGAATTAACCTTACGGTGAAAGGAAAATTAAATGAGCCTAACCAGTTTAAGTAATACCAACAAATAACTACAGGTAACTCTAGTAATTATAACAAAACCATAAACTAATAACATTTATAAATTACAACCTTGCCAATCAACTTCAGGAAGAAAGCTTTTGATGTACTTCTATTGTCTTTTGAGGTACTTCTATTGGCAATGGCATAAAATAACTATGCAACAATTATTGAACTGATACATTAGCCGCCTGTTGCAAGTATAAAAGAAAAGAACGTGCCTGTTACAACGACATAAATTTTTTAAAAACTAAGAATCGGGTGTAACTACCTTTATTATTAGGGATAAACCCCAACAGCCGCTGCATACTTTTACGCTATTTTAGAGAAACCGTTGTTTTTTTTCTCAAAAATCATTTTAATGCTGCCACACAATTTTAAAATAAAGTGAAAAACCATTTTAATGTTGGCAGACATTTTTAAAATAAAGTGAAAAACCATTTTAATGTTGCCACACAT
>CAXSEB010000227.1:0-4306 GCA_964235805.1 uncultured Chitinophagaceae bacterium
CTACACCCTGGAAAAGTGTATTGCGTACGTCACCCTTTGTTCCCCAGTTACCATCGGGGGTAGGATTCCATGTGTAGGCAGCATCAATTGTTTTTATTACGTCGTGGTTTAAGTCTTTTACAGAACCGGTTGTAGTCGATGTAACTGCGCCGCATGTGCCACTGGGGAATGAAGGATCACTACTATTCCCTGGCATATAAAATATCTGGTATGCACGTGGATCTATTGTAGAAGGAAGGCCATTCAGCCAGTAAGCAGAAAATGGATTATTTGTTTTTGTTGTCAATTGTACAGGATAATACTGCCCTGCATAGTTTGCAGGTTTGATATTGGCAATAGCAGCTGACTGACCTGCCGGATCACTGATTACTGATGGAATTTGCTCCTGGGAAGTAATACTGCCAAGGTTTACGACAAGGTTATTAAGAGTAACTGCTTCAGGTAATTGAAACCAGCAACGTGTGTACATACCGGAAAGGTCATTCCAGTCTGGCCCTTCCTGCACCTGGAACATTTTTGCCTGGTCTGTGATTAAAGAGGCTTTTGCTGCATCCTCGAATTCTGATTGCGCTTTTGAAGCATCTACTTCTGACAAACGCATAGCAAGCCTCAAACGTAATGAGTTTCCATAAGCCTGCCATTTGGCAAAATCAAAATGATATGCTGGATCTTCTTTGCTTACCTCTGAAGGTACAGCTGGTATTGAAAGATCTAATTTAACAGCAGCATCTTTCAATTCATCAAGCATATAATAATAAACAGATTTTACGTCCACAAACTGCGGGTTCATTCCCTGGAAAGCGCTTACGGGCATTGGACCGAAATTATCACTCATTTCGCTTAGCAAATAAGTACGCCAAATGCGTGCAACCTGCATAAGATTATTAGTGTATTCTTTTTGGGTTCCGGCTGTAATTTGCTGGTTGGCTACATCAATAGCACTATTGATAGTGTTCAGTGCCCCTGATTGATTATCGTAATATTCACCAATCCATTCATCACTATAATTACCCCATGAAAAAGTAGCACCATCAGCATCGCTTATCTGATGACCGGCTGGCGTCCAATAAAGTATAAATGCTCTTTCTGAAACTCCGGGATTCATTTGTGCATGCACAATGGAATTATCAATAAAATACTCCACCTGTACCTGGTCTGCATTGGCAGCGGTAGGATTAGTGTTTATGTCTGTGACTTTTTTACAGGATGAGAATAACAGCACACCTGCTATGTACAAAGCTGATTTTTTAATTATGTGGTTCATTGCTTTAAAATTATTTTGTGAATGATTAGAACCCAACTGAAAAATTGAGATAAAATATACGAGATGTTGGGGGACTTGCGTTTTCAAAACCAACAGAAGGTGTACCCGTAGCAAAAACTGATTCAGGATCAAGCCCACGCATATGACTGGTGATAAGCCATACATTGTTGCATGAAACTGATACCACTGCCCTTTGAATAAAGCTACCTCTCAACATTTTTTGAGAAAAACCATAGCTTAACTGAATGTTTCTTATACGCACATTAGTAGCATCATAAAGATTTTCTTCTGTAATGCCTGTATTTCCAGAGCCGGCAACGGCACCCCAATATTGCTGGGTAGAAATTCTATTAGTGTTTGTTACATATTGATTAGTAATTGGGTCAAGCGATACTCCGTGCACTGTCATAGAATCTCTTGTTCCGCCGGTAATAGCGGCTGTTCCGTTTCGTTCCATATTGTCTAAAGTTTGCGAGAATATCTTTCCACCAAATCTTGCATCCAATTGTATTGAAAGCCCAAAACCTTTATAAGAAAATGAATTGGTAAACCCTAATAATGCAGTTGCCTGTTGGTTTCCTAATCTTGATATATCAGTAGTAGCCTGTGGCAGCCCGTTATTAGATAAGATCAGCTGACCATAATTATCATCTTTAGCATCTGTAACTCTCAACAACTTAGTACCATAAATTTCTCCATATGGTTGGCCGGCAACTGCCAAAATCTGGATATTATCGAAACCACCACCAGGTAATTGGTACTTCTGCACATCAGAATAAATAGAAGGTACAGTAGTTTTGTTATGAGAAAAGTTTACACCAAGTGTCCAGTTTAATGATCTTGGATTGCTCAGTATCCGGGCATCGGCGGTTATTTCTACGCCTTTATTTTGAACATTACCAGCATTAATGATCCTGCCACTGTATCCACTTAACGGATCCATAGGAAGCGTAATTAATTGCCTGGTTGCATTCGATTTATAAAAATTGACATCTATGCCAACTTTGCTTTGAAAAAAACGTAATTCAGCACCTGCTTCATAAGATTTAATCAACTGGCTTCTTACACTATCATTATATAAAGTGCCGTTTCTTCCTGCAGTAGTATTTCCGTTAGGATCTGTACCAATGTAATATGTATTATACAGTTGGTATGGATCAAGGTCACTTCCTGCGGCAGCATATGATCCTCTTAGTTTTCCATAACTAAACCATGAAGGCATTCTTCCGCCCATTCGAGAAATCATATCGGTAAACACATACGAAAGACTAAAGGAAGGATAGAAATAAGAATTGTTGCGAGGGCTTAACGCTGATGACCAATCATTACGTAAAGTGCTGCTCAAAAACAAATAATCATCATAATTTAATTCTACAGAACCATAAAGTGAGTTGATTTTCTTTTGGGAATATGCCTGTGAAACAGAAGGATTACTGGCAGAATTATTTACAGAAAATAAGTTTGGAACTTTTAAGGTTCCTGCACTTCCGTTGAGTTCAGATTGTTCCCACTCCAATAAATTTCCACCAACCATAATAGAACCACCCAACTTTCCAACCAGGTTATCCTTTCTTGCAGTAACCAAGCCACTATAATTGGTTTGCTGGTATGTTTTTCTTCCCAAACTATAGTTACCGGTAGTACTGGCCGGGCTGCCTGCATACAATTTCGACTCTGAATTTGTAGTGTACATATCTGCGCCTGCATTTGCTTCAGCCATAAGCCAACTTGTGAAGTTATGCTTAAGAGAGGCATACATAATAAAACGGTTGCGGGTATCTGAATTAAGGTTGTACTTTGACGTCCAGTAAGGGTTTGCACCACTTCCTTTTTGCCACCAGAACATATTTCCGTTGGCATCTAAAGGATTCTTAAAGTTGCGTATATCGAGTGTTCGAGGTAGATTATCAATAGAACCAAAAATACTATAGTCCTGTCCTTCAATGGATCTGTTATTTGCAGTAGCGTTGATAAACTGGAGCTTTGTGTCCAAAGTCCAGTTGTCATTATTGCCAAACTTTGTTACTGTTCTTGCAGTAAGGTTATTGCGGGTGAGCTTCTGCCCCGGTATCATGCTTTTATCATCGAAGCGATTGTAAGAAGCATAAATAGAGGTTGAATTTAGTTGCTGCTGAAATGAAACGTTTTGGTTGGAGACAACACCGGTCCGAAAGAAATTCGCAACGTTATCATATGCCTTTAATTGCACTTGTTTTCCCGACCAATCAGTAACCGTTTGACCGTTTATTTTAGGTCCCCAGCTTAGAGTAGATAAAGAATCATAATTACCGTTACTTCCCTGCGCATATTCATTTTGCATATCCGGGTTAGTAAAAATGCTTTCAATTCCTACAGATGATGAAAAAGTAACACCCAAACCTGGTTGCTTTTTACCTGTTTTAGTAGTAATTAAAATAACCCCGTTACCACCAAGAGAGCCATATAATGCGGCGGCAGAAGGCCCTTTTAAAACGCTGACGGAAGCAATATCATCAGGGTTAATATCGCTTAAGCCATTACCCATATCAAGTGTTGTATTATAGAAACCATTAGAAGCTCCAACACCAACACGACCTGTAGAATTATCCATCGGAATTCCATCTACTACAATAAGAGGTTGAGATAAGCCGGTTAAAGAGTTGTTTCCACGCAATAATATTTGAGAAGAACCTCCGGGACCGTTACCTGCACGTACAACCTGCAATCCTGCAACTTTACCTGTAAGATCGTTTACAAGATTAACTTCTCTTGATTCTACAAGTGTTTGCCCTTTTACTTCCTGTACCGCATAGCCTAAAGATTTCTTTTCTTTCCTGATGCCAAGTGCAGTAACCACCACTTCGTTCAGGCTGCCTGTTGCTCGTTCTAAAATTATAGAAAGAGTAGCCCTTTCCCCGACAGTGACTTCCTGGGGCTCAAAGTTTATTGAACTAAATACCAATACTGCTTTGGAACTTTTTACCGTGACATTGAAATTGCCATTAGCATCGGTGGTACCACCGTCCTGCGTGCCTTTAATAATATAAGACACATTAGTGAGTG
>CAXSEB010000228.1:0-4293 GCA_964235805.1 uncultured Chitinophagaceae bacterium
TGTTGATGGGTTAATGTTTTGTAAGCTTGTATATTATTTGCCCGCCAGCTAAAATGTGAGGTGGTTGAAAGGCTTTGTCCTGCGCCTGTTGTGCCTGTTATGCCTGTTGTGTAAACTTCATTTAATAATCCAGCTTTGGCAAGTGGCAATAAGCCTAACTGAATGGCTGTTGCAAAGCAGCCCGGATTGGCAATGTTTTGTGCAGATTTTATTTGTTCTCTATTTAATTCAGGAAGGCCATAAATAAATTTACGATTTGCGATTTGCGATTGCAGATTTAAACGAAAATCTAGCGAAAGATCAATAATCTTTATTCTTTGATCAATATTATTTTCTTCAAGAAATTTCTTGGCGTCACCATGTACAACACATAAGAATAAAACATCAATGTCAGCGCTCATATCACTGCTGAATCTTAAATCTGTTTCCCCAATAAGATCACTATGAACTGAGCTAACAGATTTTGTTGCATTGCTTTTACTATGAATAAAAGTGATTTCGGTTTGCGGGTGATTCACAAGAATACGGATCAATTCACCACCTGTATATCCTGCACCGCCAACAATACCAACTTTAATTTTTTTCATCAGCAGCATTTTTCACAGAGTGATAAATTATTATTTGGTTGCCAAATATTTTGCTGAAACCCCTTACATCTTCGCCGCTCCATCCTGTGTTTGTTTCGCCATACTTTCCAAACTTACTGCTCATAAGATCATACTTAGATTCAATCCCAATTACCTGGAAACGATAAGGCATCAACTGTGTAAAAACATCACCTGTAACTTGTTGCTGTGAGCTTTGGAGATATGCCTCAATATCTCTCATTACAGGATCAAGAATTTGACCTTCATGCAGCCAGTTACCATAAAACTGTGCTAACTGATCTTTCCAGCTTAACTGCCATTTGGTTAATACATTTTTTTCCAAAGCATGATGCGCTTTGATGATTACCATTGGTGCAGCAGCCTCAAAACCAACACGGCCTTTAATGCCAATGATAGTATCGCCAACATGTATGTCGCGGCCTATTCCATAAGGCCCTGCGATTGATTGTAAATATTGAATGGCTTCAGTTGGGTGATTAAAATCTTTGTCGTTTACTTTTTTTAATTCACCTTTTTCAAAACTTAGTTTTACTTCTTCGCTGCCTGTTTTTGTTACTTGTGTTGGCCATGCTTCTTCAGGTAAGATTCCTTTTGATATAAGTGTTTCTTTTCCTCCAACACTTGTTCCCCATAAACCTTTATTTATTGAATATTGCGCTTTCTCAAAATCAAGATTTACATTTTTGTTTTTTAGATAAGTAATTTCTTCTTCACGGCTCAGATGCAGATCCCTGATTGGAGTGATGATCTCAACGCCGGGTATCATAATGTGAAAGATCATATCAAACCTTACCTGGTCGTTACCGGCGCCTGTGCTGCCATGAGCAACAGCATCGGCTTTTATGTTTTTTGCATGCTCGGCTATATGCAAGGCCTGGCTTAATCTTTCGGCACTTACACTCAGGGGATAAGTATTGTTCTTTAATACATTTCCGAAAATGAGATACTTAATTATGCGATCATAATAAGTGGTTACGGCATCTATTGAAGTATGTGTCTTCACCCCAAGATTATAAGCATGCTGTTCAATCTTCTTCAATTCCTCTTCGCTAAAACCACCTGTGTTTACTATTATGCTATGTACTTCGTAGCCTTTTTCATCAATAAAATACTTTACGCAGAAGGAAGTATCCAGGCCACCGCTAAATCCTAAAACAACTTTTTTTGACATGATATTGGTTAAAATCGATTGCTTAGAAATTTAAAAAATAATGAAGAATAGATTTTGATTTTAACCTTGTGCTTTTATCAGCAGCAGGTTTTTCTTTTTTTAAGAATGGCTTAAGAAATTTCCATTCTTTTATCTGCAGTAATCTTTCTAATCCTTTAGAGTTCTCTTTAAAAAACTCCTTTGTTTCTTCAGGCTCGTAATGATCTTTTGGATCGTACAACATTGCTGTGCACATGCAATTATTTCTTTCCTTACTCATTAATATCTCATAATTAACACAGCTTTTGCAACCTTCCCAAAATTTATCATCCTGTGTAAGTTCCGAATAAGTTACAGGCTCATAACCAAGATCACTATTGATCTTCATTACAGCAAGGCCTGTGGTTAATCCAAACAATTTCGCATCAGGATATTTTTCACGGCTTAACTCAAATATTTTATGTTTGATGGCTTTTGCAACACCCGATTTTCTAAAGTCAGGCGCTACAATCAATCCGGAGTTGGCAACATATTCACCTTCCCATGTCTCTATATAACAAAAACCTACCCATGCGCCATCTTTAGTTAAAGCAATAACCGCCTTGCCTTCATTAATTTTTTGTGCGATGTAATCAGGTGAACGCTTTGCAATGCCGGTGCCACGTGCCTTTGCAGATGATTCCATTTCGTTGGTAATGTTTACAGCATATTTGGCGTCGTCAGGTGTGGCTACTTTTATAATGATATTGTTTTCCACGATGTAAATAGTTTTTTATAAAGGGATAACCAATCCAAAATAAGGAGTTGTGAGAATTATTCACTGATAGGGGCTTTGGTTAACAGCTCGTCCTATCAGTATCAAGGTCGGCAGGGAAGGCAGGGGAAAAGATCAAAGCAAACGGCATACACTCCACTGGTGAGCAGTGGATAAAAAATAAAATATTTGGTATGTGTAGAAATATTCAATCTTTAAATTTGACGTGTAAAAATATTATTTTAAATAGAATATTGCACAATTATTTTTAGATTTAACAAGAGCCTAAAGTACACGAGTCTTTTTAATAACCGGATTTCCCTTATAACGATAAAATGGATTTTTAAGTATCCTCTTAAATCGGTTCACACAATATTATTTATCTTCACCAGATGAGATTTTTCTTTAACTTTTTTATTCTTTTTTTCTCATTAACAATTGCAGCACAAAAAAAACCAGCTTACATAAGCGGAAAAGTAATTGATGAAAATGAAACTCCGCTGGCAAATGTTACCGTTACTCTTTTAGGCAAACAAACCGGCACTTTAACCACCGACTCTGGAACTTTCAAACTAAAGGTTAGCGCAGATAAGGCATTAGCATTAGTGTTTTCAATTACAGGCTACAGAAGCGAACAACGAAATTTTTACCTGAGCGAAAATGAAACAGAAACCGTAATCTTAAAACTTGAACATGGGGGCAAAATATTGCAGACTGTGGAGATACAGGATGAATCTGAAAGGAAAGAGACTGGGCTTACCAAAATAAATCCTAAAAACGCCGTCATCTTACCCAGCACCGTTGGAGGAGTGGAAGGACTGATAAAAACCCTTGTAGGCAGTAATAATGAATTGACCTCTCAGTATAATGTACGTGGCGGCAACTACGATGAAAACCTAATCTATATTAACGATTTTGAGATTTCGAGGCCTTACCTTGTTAGCAGCGGCCAGCAGGAGGGGTTAAGTTTTATAAATCCGGAGTTGGCGAGAAATATAAATTTTTATAACGGTGGCTTCCAGGCTAAGTATGGCGATAAGATAAGTAGTGTGCTTGACATACAATACAAGAAACCGAAATCATTTGGCGGCTCTGTGTACTTGAGTTTACTTGAACAGGGCTTTCATTTGGAAGGTTCAGCAAAGCAGGAAAAGTTCACTTACCTGTTGGGCGTCAGGAATCGCACGAATAGAAATTTATTAGCCAGCCAGGAAACAAAGGGTAACTACGTTCCTTCATCTTCTGATTTGCAGGCTTTTCTTACTTATAGGATTAATGACAAAATTCAATTGGAATTATTAGGCATCTTATCAGGAACAAAGTTTTTGCTGGTACCTGAATCGGCACAAAAATCAACAGCCGTTTTTTCACCTTTATTTACTGCTAACATTGGGCTGGATATCTTTTTTGAAGGACGGGAGAAAGATAGTTACAGTACGAATTTAGTAGGCATAAGCGCTGTTCATCAACTCACTAAAAACCTTAGATTAAAATGGATGCTAAGCCACTTTGAGGATAATGAAAATGAAAATTATGATATAGCCGGAGCTTACCTTTTTGGCGAAAGAGATTTTGATAAAAGTAAAGCTACCTATGGTGCAATAGTGAACCCCTTAGGCGCAGGTGTTTTTCAAAATTTTGCAAGAAACAAACTTGATATTGAAGTTTGGAATGTTAGCCATAAAGGCAGCCTTAATAAAGGCAGGCATTTTATACAATGGGGCGCCGGCATTGACCGTACACTTATTAATGATAAGTTGAACGAATGGGAATTGCAGGAC
>CAXSEB010000229.1:0-472 GCA_964235805.1 uncultured Chitinophagaceae bacterium
TGCCATCATATTTGCTCACGCCGTTGCCTCGTGTTCCAAACCAAATATTTCCCGCTTTGTCCTGCATCATGCTAATAATCCCATCACTTGCCAGGCCCTGTTCTGTTGTATAGTTCGTAAAGCTGAAGCCGTCATATTTGCTTGCACCTTTATCCGTACCAAACCAAATATTCCCCGCTTTGTCCTGAATCATGCTCCAGATATTATTACCTGCCAAACCTTGTGCTATGGTATAGTTCGTAAAGCTGGTGCCGTCATATTTGCTTGCACCTCCCTCATAAGTGCCAAACCAAAGGTTACCTGCTTGATCCTGTATAATCCAAAAAACCAGGTTGGCCGCCAGCCCTTGTACCATAGTGTAATTGGTAAAGCCATTGCCTTCGTATTTGCTCACCCCGCCTCCTTGGGAAGTAATCCAAAGGTTACCTGCTTTATCCTGAAGGATACTGTTTATATTATTTTCAGGTAGCCC
>CAXSEB010000229.1:482-4278 GCA_964235805.1 uncultured Chitinophagaceae bacterium
CGCCTCCCGTCATATTTGCTTATACCTTTTGTGTGCGTGCCGAACCAGAAGTTATTGTCTTTATCCTGCACCATGCAGAATACATTATTATCAGCCAATCCGTGCTTAGTTGAATAATTCGTAAAATTCCAGCCATCATACCTACTCACCCCTGCATTTGTGCCAAACCAAAGGCCACCAGCTGTATCCTCTGCAATACTATTTACAGAATTATTCGGCAGCCCTTGAGCTTTAGTATAATTCGTGAAACTTCTGCCATCATACTTACTCACTCCGCCTACATCAGTACCAAACCAGATGTTTCCATTTCTATCCTGCATCACGCAATGAATATGATTGTCTGCCAGACCCTCGGCTGTTGTATAGTTCGTAAAGCTTTTACCATCGAATTTACTTACGCCTCTTTCGTGCGTGCCGAACCAGAGATTACCCCAACTATCCTGAATGATGCATGTTACAAAATTATCAGCCAGGCCGTTGACTGTAGTATAATTTGTAAAACGGTGCCCGTCATATTTACTCACTCCTGAAGTTGTGCCAAACCACAGGTTGTCTTCTTGATCTTCTATAATCCAATATACAACATTACCCGAGAGCCCCTGAGCCATGCTATAATTTGTAAAACTTTTCCCGTCGTATCTGCTCACGCCTGCTCCACCTGTACCAAACCAAAGGTTCCCAGCTTTATCGGTTGCGCTACAGATGATATTGTTAACAGGAAGCCCCTGATCTACGCCGTAATTGGTAAAGAAAGGAATACCTACTCCTGATGAATCTATTTTGATAACAGGTTTTCCTGCTTTTATTACTTTAGGCCGGTTGCGGGAAGTAATGAGGGTTACCTTTGGCGCCGTAAAACTTTCTTTCCTGATAGTATTTATTGCCTGTGATTTTTTGGCTGTATCATTTTGAGCGGGTGATGAGGTTTGATGGTTGCACGAAATGAAAGGGAAAAAGTGAAATAGTATTAAGCAATACCATAAAAGATTTAAAAAGTGTGATGGTCTTTGTTTTGCTGATTGCTTTATCAAAATATTTTCTTAATTGTATTAAAATTACAATTTGTTATTGCAGGTGTTGGAATATGTGGAGCATCTTGTAAAAGATAAACCTGTCTATTGATTATGTATGATAACGAGGTTTGTTATTTGTTTCGTTTGAAGGCTTTTTTGAGTAGCAGCGTTAACATTCTTAAACTTTCCTTCTTTAATTACTTTAACTCTCTAATACTTCTGTTAGAACAATTTTAATAATCTCTTTTTCGTTAATATTTACTTTACTGTTATTAGTATTTATAAGTGCTGCGAACGTTTCCTTCTTTTGTTTTTCTTAAGCAATTGAAACGGTACGCTTTGATTGCAAATCGTTGCCTTTACTAATTCTTCCATAATTTTACATGCTTGTCTATTTGTGTTTGTTGAGCCTTCTTTTGATAATGATTTGTCTGGTGTCTGATTGAAGTTTATTAATCGCTTTGGAAGTAAAGTGCCATGCGCTGGCTTTAAAAGAAGAGCTTCTTTTTGTTGCTGCGATAACTCTAAAATCTTTTCAATCTTTGCAAAAGAGTAACCAAGCTCACTACCTTTTCATACACAGGCTACTATCAATAAAAGCTATCATTCTCTCCTTTATCACCTGGTAACTTTTTTGTTTTATTTTATCTTCAAATTCATTGTAGATTTTTGATAATAAAAGGCATTGCTTTATATCGTTTTATAACTTCTTTTCTTGCATCATATCTTTGAATTTAGCGCATTTCTTTTGACAAAAATCTGCGTGGACTTAATACTTTTTGTAGATTGTATTTCTGTTCCATCTTCCTGCGATAACCAGCCATTCTTTTGTAGTTGTTTGAATCAGATAATGTCTGTGAATTATCATGGCAGTTATGTTTAACAGACGTCACTCAATAACTATATTTTTTAAACCAAGGTTAAGCAAAAATATACCACAGAACATTACAATTGAAGCGCCTAACAACATTTCATTGATGTAACGGACACTAACATAATTCATGTAAGAAAGCCCCTGTATCATCAAAAGAAGTTCATTTAAAATAACGCCGGCTACAAATATTGTTATCCCTCTATTTGCTGCTTTGGTTGTAAGAATAAGTTTGTGCAATTTGCAGAAACCTATTATAAAAAGGGAAATAACTCCAAGGAACGTCAAGTGTAAATATCCAATAACTACAGGTCTGAAACCAAATGCGAGCTTACTTAAAGTTGGAATTGTAGAGCCTAGCTGCAGCAATAATTTAATAGACAATGCTGTAGCTGACAAAATAAACAACCATCTTGTCTGCGTTGATAAGCTTTGATAAAAATTTAATTTATTTAAAATAATTGATTTTAATATAAGTATCCACCCAAGCAATTCTGCAAGGGCTGATAAAACCACTAACACATAACCCAATGCTGGAATAGGAAGCCATAATGCCGATAGAAAATACGCAGGGATACAAGACACTGCAAACAGCCAGAATACCTTTTTTTGTAATGAGTATGATATAGAGGAAATAACCTGTTGGCTTAACAAGCCCATACAGGCAAAAAAAAACCATCCGTTGTATTGAAAATGCAAAAAGTAATAAGTGCTTGCGAGGAACCAGTTTGGATGCTGAATTTTGTTAGCCATCATATAAGCTATAGCAAAGGCTCCAAACGATGAAAGAATACTGAAAACCAAAGCCGCTTTAAACCATTGTTTGCTTATAATTTTATCTTTAATCTTATTAAGATCGATCCAGAACATTCCCGCAAATAACCATGATACAAGAATAGATGATGTTGAAAATATATTTGAAAAAATTCCATAACCGGATAATACAAAAGAAAACAACATTCCAAAAGCACATAACAGGTTAGCTACTAAAAGCGCTTTATATTTCTTAAGTGGTTGATGTGGCAAATAATTATATAAAAATGCAAGCATCAATACCATTAATATTTGTGTTACCCAGCCTGAAAAAGCGAAGTTGGAATGGGCATGTTGAAAATTTGATTGCTCAATAAATGGCAGGTAAAAAGAAATCTTGTAACGCATTATTACACCAAAAACTGCAACAATAAGCAGGTTGATAAAAGCTAAACGTATCCATCTATGTATATTGATACCATCGTTTGATGCAGCCATATAATTTTCTATTATCCTTGCGTAAGCAAGCAGATACTGTCTTCCATTGCCTCAACCGAATGAGTAATGTTTACGGGAATATCAATCTCATCAAACTTTTGTAATTCCGTTTCTTTTCCCTGTTGCCTGAAGACTACATTACCAGATATAACAGTAAGCGTGGATGGTAAAATTGCCTGATGATCTTTGAGCTTCATTCCGCTTTTAAAACCAATAGCTAGTACTTTAAAATTATCTCCTTTGTGAATTGGCTTTGCCACAGGGTGATTCGATGTCTCCAGTTGGATAAGAATTTCTTTTATTGTCATGCGCTTATTTGTTAAGTTCTCTTGCATTCGTCAACTAATTGATAATCTATTTAACTCCATCATTTTTTCGCATAAATTCCAGCAACTCACGGGCATCCTTATCCTCAAGGCTTTGGTTTGGCATACGGACTAAACATATCTGAAGCTGTTCCTGGGCTTTAGGATCTTTGTTTAGCATCTCATCTGTATTAGTAATAAAGTTCATTATCCATTCGGGCTTATATCTTGTTGAAACACCTTTCCAGCCAGGCCCAACTAACTTTTCGTTAGTAAGCTTGTGGCATCCTGAACATTTTACACCATAAACTTTTTCTCCATTGATATAGGTTGCCAATACTTTCGTTTTTAATATT
>CAXSEB010000230.1:0-4257 GCA_964235805.1 uncultured Chitinophagaceae bacterium
GATTATGCCGGCAGTGATGATCCTAATAAAATGGCACCACTGCCAAACTCAGAAGACTATGTAAATATTTATCCAACTAAAAAAGTTAAGATACCAGTTGATATAAATTTGGTAAAACAAAATGGCACAGTTAACGCAGATGACAGCGTTCTTAGTGAGCTTACGTTTGACATTCCAAGAAATGTAATTGGTAAAAACGAAAGCGCCATATTAAACATTATTGCTGCAAACAAATGGAAACGTCCCATTTATTTTACTTCACCAAATGCGCAGTTGGGCTTTGAAAATTATGTGCGTACAGATGGATTAACTTACAGGCTTGTGCCGGTTAAAGGCGCTGATGTAAACAGGGATTGGGTTGTAGATAAGATGATGAACAAATTCAGGTTTGGCAATGCCGATAAACATGGTTTATATTATGATGAAGAGAATCGCAGGCACTTAAACACCATCAGGATGCAGTATGCTTTGGCTGCAATAAACCTTGCAGATCATAACAGGAAAGATGATGCAAAAAAAATATTGGAAAGATGTGATAAGATGATGTTGCAGGAAAACTTTCCTTACGGGATGGTTTCACGAAGCCAGCAGCATAACCAGATATCGGGGCAGTTCCTTTTAGCTGCATACAAGGCAGGAGATACGGCTCTTGCACAAAAAGTTTCTTCTTCTTTACGCAAAGACCTAGAGCAGCAAATAAATTATTATAACAGCCTTGGTGAAGATAAACTTGCGCCGCTTAGTTATGAAAATGAAGCAGTGAACAACCTGCTGAAACAGCTACAGCAAATTGAAGAATACTTTAAAAATCCGCAGCCGTCACTTATAAATCCTGAAGGTGGTTCTGGGGTAATTAATAATAAACCTTCTATTAAACAAGATACACAGGTACAAGATAATAAGAGATAAAGTATCTGGTTCATCCTTACTAAGTAAGCCACGTTGTTTATTTAACAACCGAACTATTTATTAAAAATAAATGTTTAGTAATTTGCATCCTTATCCCGAAATATTACTTTAATAGAGTTCAACAAAGGGATTACTTATATATGTTAGGGCACAACTTTTCAAAATACGATCCTTCAGAAAATAGTAAATCAGCTTTCGAAAAATTGCTTGACGCTTTTATGCAGTTACTCACCTACACTAATGGCGATGTAGGAGAGGCATTAAGCTGGCTTACGGAACTTGACAAGGAATATGATTTAACCAATGATGAGTATGGTTTAGGAGATTTTATTGAAGATCTAAAAGAAAAAGGATATATAGATGAGAACAAACAAAATGGCGAAATAAAGATTACACCTAAAACTGAGCAGGGAATAAGGAAGAGAAGCCTGGAAGAAATATTTGGAAAACTGAAGAAGACCAGGCAAGGTAATCATAACACTTTTAAGCCTGGAGGCGGAGATGAGATCAACCCGGAGTCAAGACCTTTTCAATTTGGCGACACTTTGGAACAAATTGATTTTACAGCTTCTATCCGTAATGCACAGATAAATCATGGCATTGATAGTTTTAAAATGCATGAAGATGATCTCGAAATAAAAGAGACGGATTTTAAGGCGCAAACGTCTACTGTTTTAATGATCGATATTTCACATAGCATGATATTGTATGGTGAGGATAGAATTACGCCTGCAAAAAAGGTAGCTATGGCTTTAAGTGAGCTTATCACCACAAAATATCCAAAAGATACACTGGATATTGTAGTGTTTGGCAATGATGCATGGACGGTTGAAATAAAAGATTTGCCTTATTTACAGGTCGGCCCTTATCATACTAATACTGTTGCCGGGTTAGAACTTGCGATGGACATTTTGCGCCGCAGAAAAAACCCGAATAAGCAAATATTTATGATAACTGATGGTAAGCCTACTTGTTTAAAAGTTGGTAAGCGTTACTATAAAAACAGCTTCGGTGTTGATAGAAGGATTTTAAGCAGGTGCCTTAACCTTGCTGCACAATGTAAAAAAATAAAAATTGCAATCACAACATTTATGATTGCCAGCGATCCTTACCTGCAAAGGTTTGTAACAGAGTTTACTGAAACAAATAACGGCAAAGCATTCTTTGCATCATTAGATCGTTTAGGTGCGTTTATATTTAAGGACTTTGAAAGTGGTAAGAGGAAGACGGTTTATTAATTGTCTGAACCATGATTTAAGAGGATTATAAGAGATTATATTGAATTAATGTCAGAGCTAAAATTTAAAGAAATAACTGAAAAGATAATTGGTTCTGCGATGAAAGTGCATGCTGCTCTTGGTAACGGATTTCAGGAAGTAATTTACCAAAGAGCTTTGGAAATAGAGATGCAGGAATCTTCACTTAAGTCTTTAAGAGAATTTAGTATGCCTATATTTTATAAAGGCAAGCAAATCGGAGAAAGAAGAGTTGATTTTTTTGTAGAAGATAATGTTATGGTTGAATTAAAAGCCCTTATTCAACTGGAAAATGTTCACTTAGCGCAGGCAAAAAATTATTTAGAAGCTTACAACATGCAGGTAGGCTTATTATTAAACTTTGGTTCAATAAGTTTACAATTTAAAAGGTTGGAGAATCCAAAGTTTATTTCAAACACTATTCCGGTAAATCCATAAAATCTATTAAAATCTTGGTTCAGACAATTAAAACACTCGGCGAATTAAAAAATCATGGCTATATCTCAAAAAGCATTAAACAGGAGATACGTGATAACCTTATAAAAAAAATTCAGAAAAAAGAAGATACTTTTCCCGGCATTCTTGGTTACGAAGATTCAGTAATTCCTGATGTTGAACGAGCACTGTTATCCCGCCACAATATATTATTCTTAGGACTGCGTGGCCAGGCAAAAACACGTATGGCAAGGCAAATGACAGAACTTCTTGACGACTATATTCCCATAATTGCAGGCAGTGAAGTAAATGATGATCCGTTTGCGCCCTTAAGTAAATATGCCCGTGATCTTATTGAAGCAAACGGTAATTCAACACCAATTGAATGGGTACATAAAAGTGAGCGTTATGGCGAAAAATTGGCTACTCCTGATGTAAGTGTTGCGGATCTCATTGGTGATATTGATCCGATAAAAGCCGCCAACTTAAAGTTAAACTATGCAGATGAAAGAGTTATTCATTATGGAATTATACCAAGAAGCAACCGAAGCATATTTGTAATAAATGAGTTGCCCGATTTGCAGGCAAGGATACAGGTATCACTATTTAATATTTTAGAAGAAGGTGACCTTCAGATCCGCGGTTTTAAATTGAGATTACCACTTGACATCTTATTTGTGTTCACCGCTAATCCTGAAGATTATACCAACAGGGGTGCCATAGTAACTCCTTTAAAAGACAGGATACAGAGCCAGATATTAACGCATTACCCCGCATCTATAGAAACATCTTTACAAATAACAGAACAGGAAGCAGATGTTCACGAAGACCAGGTAAAAAAAGTTAAGGTAAGTGATCTTGTTAAAAGATTAATTGAGCAGGTATCATTTGAAGCACGGGGCAGTGAATATGTCGACAAAAAAAGTGGTGTATCCGCAAGGCTCACTATTGCTGCTTATGAAAATGCAGTAAGTGCTGCTGAAAGAAGAGCGATAATAAATAAAGAAAAAGAAACACAGGTTTGGATAAGCGATCTTGTTGGTATCATTCCTTCTATTACCGGAAAAATTGAACTTGTATATGAAGGTGAACAGGAAGGTCCCTACCAGGTTGCTTTCAATTTAATGGAGAAGGCCATCCGCACGCAATTCGCAAAATATTTTCCTAATCCTGAAACATTTAAAAAGAAGAGATCAAAAGATCAGGGTAGTGATGACAATCCTTACAAAGCAATCACCCGCTGGTTTGATGCAGGTAATCATTTAAACATTTTCTTTCAATCAAAAGATGAAGATAAAGTACAGTTGCTGTATAAAGTGGATGGATTATTTGGCCTGGTAAAAAAATTCTTTCCAAATGCAAATGCAAAAGAAAATGCCTTGTTAATGGAATTTGTTTTGCATGGGTTATCTGCATACTCTCTTATAAGTAAGAAGGTTTTAGAAGGTAAAATAGAATTCAAAGATCTGATGGGCAGTATGCTTAACCTTGGCACCAAATCTTTTAGTGAAGAAGAATTAGATGATGAAGATCTTAAGTAATTAAACGGGAAGCTACCGGCTTTTTATATTAGAACTTATACCCGAATCCAATACCGGCAAAATATGGAATGAAAAAACCACTGCCAAATACCGGTGTTATTTGTGCCTTAAACATA